>CAYNWE010000007.1:0-18428 GCA_964400855.1 uncultured Candidatus Saccharibacteria bacterium | reverse complement strand
CTGAGCGATTTAGTAGCGATCTGACTACTGAGCTGACGAAAAAACTATATGTCCGCTGGGAGCAACGTGCACCTGCACCGAGTAGGCGACTGGCATTTAATTTTTCTACAAAACATGAAAGTGACAAGGTGCCTGGTTATTTTAAAATTGCAATGATTCCGGGATCTGAAGGAGTGGAGTTAAGCTTCTTCAGTCCTGGTTTTTTGTTGGGTGGTTTTGTTTTGAAACAGCCGACAGGACAAATTGAGGTTTACGACACCGAAGACTTTCGGTCAGTACATTTGCAAGAAACGCAAAGCGGCCTATTGCTGCAGGCGTTCAATAACTACGGGAGAGCTATCAGAACGCCCTTGTCAGCTGAATCCACGTTACTTCTTGCCGGCCACATGGTTGAAGTCGCAAGCCTCGGCTACATGGCTCATCGGCAGGCAAACTCGCTCAACTAGCCATCTACCAACCGTGGTATAATTGGACCCAATGTATAAAAGAATATTGCTCAAAGTTTCTGGTGAACAACTAGCCGGAGAGCACGACTCAGGGATTGATCCACAGGTAGTTGCGTGGATTGCAGGTGAAGCAAAGAAAATTGTAGACGCTGGTTCTCAGCTAATTATTATCGCTGGTGGCGGAAATATGGTCCGGGGAGCTGAAATGGCTGGCAACGGTATTAAACGCGTGACTGCTGACCAGATGGGTATGTTATCAGGGCTCATTAATGCGATGGCAATGACTGATATATTTGAAGCCAACGGTGTCCCAACCCGCTGTTTAAGCAATATCTATGCTGAGCAAGTTGCTGAAAATTTCTCATTTCGTTTAGCTGAAAAGCATCTTGAAAACGGCCGTGTGCTGATTGTTGCAGGTGGTAT
The DNA here is from genome assembly GCA_964400855.1 of uncultured Candidatus Saccharibacteria bacterium. Classification (GTDB taxonomy): domain Bacteria; phylum Patescibacteriota; class Saccharimonadia; order Saccharimonadales; family SZUA-47; genus JAGQMY01. Next base: position 17,559 of record CAYNWE010000007.1, on the reverse strand, counting down.
TGGCCGCCCTTATTCAACCCACGACAGTGCCGCAGTACTCGTTGGGCTTGAACTTGGTTGCGACATCGTAGTCAAGGCGACCAAGGTTGATGGTGTATATGACAAGGACCCGAATAAATTCGCTGACGCGCAAAAGCTAGAAAATGTGACGTATCAACAAGCACTTGAAAACCCTGACATAAAAGTGATGGACAAGTCTGCGATGGGCTTGGCTGCAGAACAAGGTGTTAAGATTGTCGTATTTGACTTGCACGAACAAGATGGATTACTACGCATTTCGCGTGGTGAGCACGTTGGCACAGTTATCAGCTAACGAGTAGTTTATTCTATATTAATCCCGATAGCCGGCAGTGTTTTGACGATGCCTGGGACGTAGTTTTGGGGGTTATTTTTGAGATCTTTGAGCAGTTCACCTACACTTACCCATCTCACTTCTGAGACTTCATCTATCTCAAGAGTTATGTCGTCTAAATGGCCATTCCACACTGCTTTAAACATGCCGGTAAAACGTTTTGCTGCGCCGTGGTTGATGAGGTGACTGCCGCAATTTTCAATTGACTCTGTTTTTATGCCTAGCTCTTCAGAGATTTCTTTTATGATGTTTTGCTCATACGTTTCGCCGACTTCTAAAGTACCAGCAGCTGATGGTCCCCACATATTCGGGTGTACTTTTTTGTTTGGGTGACGTTTAGCGAGTAGAATATCGCCCTTGTCGTTGAATATATAAACGCCAGTGTTGCGCCAACGCATGTCGGCAGTGAGCTCATCTCTGGGTACTTCTGCAAGTATTGTGTCGTTGTCATCAACAACGTAGCACAGGTGTCTGTCCGATGCCATTAACGAACCGTCTCACGAGCTATATTGCGAGTGTCGTCGCGACGTTTGAGTGTCTGGCGCTTGTCGTATTCCCTTTTACCTTTACCGAGTGCAATACGTACTTTTATAAAGCGTCCTTGGGTTAAAATCTCGGTCGGCACGATAGTATTACCCTGTTGTTTTGCGGCAATAATCTGGTCAATTTCTTTGCGTTTGGCAAGTAGTTTACGGGTGAGGGTGACGTCTGTATCTGTAATTGGTATGCCTTTGGTGCCGTGAATGCTGGCGTTGATGAGCCACAGTTCGTTGTCTTTTACCGTGACGTACGCACCTTGCAGCTGCCCATGACCGAGTCGCAAGCTTTTTGTTTCTCGCCCGTTCAAAACAATTCCCACGACGTAACTATCGCCCAGTTCGTAGTCGAATCGTGCGCGTTTGTTCCGTATTGCTTTCGCCTCGGGTTGTTTGCTCGTTTTACGAGCTTGCCTGCTTTTCATTATGCAACCATTTTAACAGAGGTTATGGTTATTTACAACTAACATAAAGAGTGATATAATATTAAATAAGATTTAAGGAGACTATAAATTGTCTGAAGTAAAAAAAGCATTCGTAATAGGTGGATTTAGCGAAGATCATGATTTTCTATGGGGACTTACAAACGAAATCAGTCGTGGTGAACATGCTACATTTGATGATGCCGATTCTCTAACTTGGGCTGAAGTTCATAACGATTATGAAAATTTTGCAAAGGAAGCTAAACACAGAGCTATTATTGGTCACTCCGGTGCTACTCTACACTTTGCAGGCATAGAAGCTCCCATTGCTATTTCAATTGCAGGAGTTGAGCCTACACCACTTCGTAAATCGGTCACTGGCGCAGTAAAGGTTGCTTTTAATAAAGAGCTTAACCACGATGACGGTGTCAAAGATACCGGCTTAGCCAACAGTATTATAGAAGTTGCTAAACACCCATCGAGTCTACAGATTCCGTTTAGGATAAGGAGCTTTTCTACCGCTGATATGCTTATACGTAAAGCATATGATTTTCCTGCAGGCCGATTCTATTTACCTGCGTTGATGGACGAATTTGGGTTCGGGGATATCACGTCTGTTCAGATACTTAAGTCATATGGAGTTAAGGCGAGCTTTTTTGGCGATTGGCATAATTCTGCTTTTCTACAACCTATAGCAGCAGCTGAAAGTCTAAAAAATAGACTAAATGCGTAGAAGCTAGTTGCCGTCGTAGCGGTCGCGCCAATATTTGAACTCTTCTTTTGCCGTGTTCCACAGGCCCGGTTCGTCACGGTTTACCTTCATCTGATACCACCATTCTGCACCCCAGGTGTCAATTGTGCGCATACCGGTGTCTGCACCGTATTTGATGCGATCTTTCAAGCGTTCAGGGTCCATAGATTTGTAGAGTTCTTCAACTGGTGCATCTTTGATAGAAAAACCGTCTGGCGTCCAGGCTTCTGCTTGCAATTCATGCAGCATTAAATCTTTACCGGTGAGTATTTTGCCACCACCAGCAAGCACTGAGTAAAACCACGGCGGTATCGGGTATTCGTAGTAGCGCTTGCTAATGGTTCGGTCCCACACACGCTTGTAAGTAGATACGCCAAACTCATCGGCACGTGGCTTACCTACTGGAAAACCACTAGCGATGGTCCAATTATTGCTACGGCTCACAATAAGCTTGGTATTTGGGTCGAGTGATTTTATCAAAGCAAATTCTTCTATCAAACGTTGGCGTTCGAAGTTTTTACATTTGCCAAAGACATCTAAGAAAAACTCATTTTCAAGCTGGTAGCTGTCGAGTACCGGACTATCTTTGTAGCGGTTCACGACAGCGGTGATGAACGCTTCGAGTTGTGGCTGCCATTGTTCGCGCGGGAGCGCAGCGTCTATCCAAGTCGGCTCGTGACATTCTGGCCAGCGAGGCTGTCGCATGCCCAGGGCGAGGCTCACTTTGGTGCCATGTTGTTCTGCCATGGCAAATTGCCAGTCGAGTTCGTCAAAATTATATTTGCCGGGTTCCTGCTCTATATCTTTCCAGTAGCTAACTAAGCGGATTCTGTCGACTTCGAGGTCGTTAATGATTGCGTCAAGTGTTTCTTTTGGGTCAACACCAAGGTATCGTGCGTAATTCGGCACAAATGTTGTGCCGAGCTCTAAAGGCTTGTCAGCATTACCCATGATATAGATGCGTGCAACAATAAACATGACGAGTAAGTTCAGCAAGATGAACCCGTAACCTATCCCCGCAACCCATTTCCCTACTCGAGATTTAGGAATAAGAATCATCAAAAATGCAATACAAGACTCTTTAAAAGTCATATTATTCTGAGTGGTGTGACTGTTCTTGTGTTTTTTCTCTGCCATAATCCGCAAAATGCTTATTCTATGTAGCTTATAATAGCGGATTTTTAGGCTGTTTACCACCCTTTCAAGAGGCATACATCCTGACATTCTATTGACAAAATAGCTAATATTATGCTATAATATAAAAATGAGAATGCGTTTTGGAGTTCCTCTCGCTATCATACTTACTGGTGTATATACAGCAGCCATGATTACATTGAATAATGTGACGAATGCGGCCACAGCTACCCCTGTAGTTGCTGGTGTAAGCACCGAGCGATTTTTGACGCATATACCAGAGACTGAACAAGCAGTCACGACGACAGTAAACGTAGCCCGAGTTGCAGGCGGACAATCAAATTTGGTTGAAGATACACGTTTGAATGCTTTAGCGCAAGCACGAGTCATTGATATGGTTTCACGCAGATATTATGCGCATACAACTCCTGACGGCACAGATTTTGCCGATATGCTGACTACATTTGGCTTGAGTGCAACGACACCGTCATGCGAGAACTTGCTACTCACTGCTTCAAAGAACCCTACGACGATGACTCGTGAGTGGCTCGCGAGTTCGTCACACGAAAAGTGCCTACTTGACCAGTCGAAAGTACGGATTGGTGTTGCTGAAGGTGTATTTGACCAGTCGACCGGACAGACGGTTGTCGTGACAATTTTTGCTTCAGGTGTGAACTAATAGACACCTCTCGATGCGTTTGTTTTGCCGCTAATTTGCTATGCTTGTAGCATGCGAATAAGCATCGTTATCCCTGTCTACAATGAACAACGCAATATTGGCCCGTGTTTAGAGCACATTGCCAAGCAAACTGTCATGCCTGATGAGGTTATTGTCGTCGATAATAACTGTACTGACGATACGGTGCGAATCGCACAGACATTTCCATTTGTGCGGATAATTAGCGAGAAACAGCAAGGTCGTGGGCATGCCCGGAGCGCCGGATTTACGGCGGCAAAATATGAGATTATTGGTAGGATCGACGCCGATTCTCGACTAGATACGCACTGGGTTGAGCGAGTAAAAACCCGATTCGAATCAGACGATGAACTGATGGGATTGACTGGTATCGGATTAACATCGTTTTTGCCAGGCGTGAAATCGCTACGCTCTAAGATGTTTTCTCGTAGTTATTATTGGTTTGTACACGCGCAGTTTCATACGATCACTATGTGGGGTGCGACCATGGCTATTCGTAAATCTGCTTGGAAAGACGTCGCGAATAAGGTGTGCCTTGACGATAACAAAGTGCACGAGGACCAAGATGTATCGCTGTGGATTGCGGCTACGGGTGGTAAGATTGTGCAGGATAATTCAGTCAAAATCAGTACGAGTGGCCAAACATATCGATACTTGCCGAAGTTACTGCATTACAACTCATTGTTTAGGAGTACGAAGCGTCTGCACACTGAAAATGGTAATCTGACTAATCCAGAACTGCCACGGCTTCGTCACAGCGAAACTGCATTCGGCTCGGTCTTAGCTGTGTTTCCTGGAGCGTTTTTGAGTCTATGCGCAGTCATGTTCTTTCCACTAGATTATCTGTTAGTGAATATACTGCATAAAGATTCGTGGCTCGAATAAAAAAGCCTCAGCGAAATGCCGAGGCTTTTTTTTGTAGATTTAACCCTGCTGCTTAGATGCCGCCAGGGATTTCTTGCACGTTTTCAGGTAGTGTGACAGTGACGTCTTCATAGGTGTAGACGATTTTGACTTTTGAGCCGTTTTCGTCAGACCCGTTTACTTCAGAAACTTTTCGGTCTTCTTTGTTTATATAGATGTTGACGGTGCTACCTTCTTCGTCAACGTATTCCCATGATTCACAGGTGCCGCTTTTGCAGTCGACGTCGTCGATGTATTTTGCAGTTTCTTTGTACTTCGCTATGTCTGCTTCAGACGCGGTAAAGTCTGATGTATCAAAAGGCACCGTTCCGCCAGTGAGTGAGAAGCAATCTTCTGCCTGACAGACAATGTATTTACCGTCTGTTGTGACATAGAACTCAACCGTTTCACCTTCTTGCGTGCCAGAGAATTTGGTGTTTCCAGCTGCATCTCTGTTGATTACACCAGTCATTTCTTCAACGCCGTCGACGTCCGTGACAGTTAACATCGCGCTAAATGATTCATCAACCGTTGCGAGTGGGTTAAATGACCGTGCGTCGCTTGATGATTTCTTTTCAGCATCATTGTTTGTTTGAGTCGTTTCATTTGAGTTTGATGCGCTATCGTCTTTGTCCTGTGACAAGACATACGCTCCTGCTCCACCGGCGATGATTACCACCGCAATTAGTAATGCAATTAATTTAGATTTCATGTAACGCTCCCTCAACCTTAGTGTTGCACCTATATTACTTTGGTTGTGAGTCTTCTAGCAACAGTTTTATGTAGTCTTGAGTGATTTTTGTACCATCGACTTTGATAAAAGGCTCGTCGGCTTGTGGCGCTTCGAGTACCGCTGCAATTCGTTCGAACATTCTATCAGAGGTTTCGCCCTCTGGGATGAGGTCGTGATTTTGCTCGCTCATGCGACGTTGTTTGGCAAGTTCCTTTGGTGCCTGCACCCACCAGAGGCGAACATTCGCGCCATATTTTTTAGCGAGTATGTATTTCTCAGTTCGGTGGTGACGGCGGTTAAGGTTCGCGTCGTAGACTGCATGCTGCCCTGCTTCAAGTAAGTGTTCGAGGTTGTGGTCAAGGATGTCATATAGTTTGTCGTGTTCTGCTTGCGAGAAACAAGGCTGTGCAAATAACTTTAGTCGCGTCTCGTCTGACGACAATACAGTCGCACCGGTAATTGCATGCAGTGTGCTGGCGAGCGTTGATTTGCCTGCACCAGGCAAGCCCATGAGTAAATGAAGTGTTGCTTGCATACTATAAACGTACAGTAATTGATGTGAAAAAGACAAATCAAAAAAGACTGAAATTAAAAGAGTAGCAGTGTGTTTTGCTGGATGTATCGCTTTACATATAAAGTAAATAAGAGTAACAATAAAAGCGTTACTAATATGTGAGGAGAAACATGAATAAACTATTTATTAAAAGTAGAAGTTTTGTTGCGTTTGCGTTATCGGGACTGCTCGTATTAGCGAGTGCACCTGGACTCGCATCTGCGACACTCGCAGGTGAAAATGGCCCGATTGTTTACGTGGAAGAAGCGATTGTTCCATGTGAGCAAGAGCAAGTTGATACAACAATACAAACACAAGAACCTATTGTTATTCCTGAGTGTCAAAATGAAGTTACGCAAGTAGTGACCACGACACCAACAGGGACGAACCCAGTGGTTGCAGCTGAGTTCGGCGCGAGCGAAGAGACGTACGACGAAGTAGCAACCACGGCAACTATTGCGCCAAATGACGCTGCGGGTAACCACAACATCGTGCTTGCTACAGAAAAAACGATCACATGCGAAGAATATGAAGAAGACTACCGCCTCCAATCCATCAAGGTGGAAGACGCTGTCGACACAGACTACTGCTATTATGCAGATAACGAAGCTGTTATTTACCGAGTACAGATTGACAAGAACGGCAACCCACTTGGAGAGCCAGTTGTCGTCACGACCGTTTCTGGTCCTGAGGGCGCATCTACAACTGCTAACTTCTACTATGAGCTCAGCTATAGCCCTGACCAGAAGAATGTCGTCGGTGTCCGTTTCTATAATGCAAAAGCAATTCCTGAAAAAGACGTTCCGCGCGTGCAGGAAAACGACAACGAGGAAGAAAGTGTCTTTGGACCGAACTATGTTATAGAGCGTATTAACCTCGCAAGTGGCAATGTTGAGCAGCTTGTCGGGCCGAAGTTTGACCCGTATATGAATGCCGGTTATGCGCAAAACGGCGCAATTTACTTCACACAACTTGTTTGTGGGGATTATTGCCCATGGATGAAAAACTACGATAACTTGTCTGTTAACAACAATGATGAAGATTGGAACGAAGACTGGGAAAAGCCGAGCAGCGAAGTTTGGTTTTTTGCCCCTAATGCGACAGAAGCAACTCAATTGACAAGGACAAGTAAAATTAATGAGTATTTCTTGTCAGCGAGTCCAGATAGCAAAACAGTGCTTGTTTGTGACCCAAATACGAGCCTTTACTACACTGTAAGCACCGTAACGGGTGAAGTGACGACATTGAGCTTAGAAGATGTTGAAAACCCATTCTTACCATTGTTCTTCTCACCAGACGGCAAGAGCTACCTTGGTACTATGGGCAACCGATACAAGCAACAATGTGGAGAGCGATTTATGGCTGCTCGTACACTTGCAGCTGTTCTTTCAGATGAAGAAGTCGAGCCAAGTGTCGCAGTTGCTGCGTTAGCTGACTTCAAAAACGCAGTCATCATCAACGGGATGGAAAATCCAGACGACTGGGCGCCAATCGTCAAAACTGTCACGACTACTACTACGCCACAAGTGCTTGGAACTACAACGACAAAGGCTCCTCAATTGCAGAGTACTGGTTCAAGCGTGATTGTTGTAGTCGCAGCAGGAAGCTTTGTGATCGTACTTGCACTTGCGAGTCTCGTGTACCGCAAACAAGAAAACTAAAAAGAGCATAAAAAATATAATCTCCCGCGGTAAAAACTGCGGGAGATTTTTTTGCGTATGTAAAATGTCGTTTATTTTTGCGTAAAGTCAGCCTTATGTATGAGGTAAAAACAAGGAAAGAGCGCGACACCATAGAGTATCCAGATGAAACGAAACCAGTCTTGTTCAACTATACCGCCAAGGCGCAGCGCGTGTATCCAAATGAATATCATCGCTAAGCTTTGACTAAAAGAAACGAGCCACCACAATTTTTTCAATTTTGCTGTCTTTTGTAATCTGTTCAGTACTTCAAAGCTTAAGAACAGCATCAATGACAAGCTTCCGAGTAACACAGCCAGCTTGAAGCCCTCGCCGGCGTAGTTAATGAAACTTTGCGGCGGTGTTCCCTCGCCGACTGCGTTTTGTTTGATTGCTAAGATTGCTGGGTGTAGTAAAAGTGAGCCAAGAACGAGATAGCTGGTCACCTTTTCGTAGTGTGCAGGCTTTTGGAGCCCTGGGTTTTGCAAGCGGAGTGCCCCCATATAGTAATGCCCTGCCATGAGCGTCCAAGCTACAAGCCCGAACAGTGGGAACCATTGATATGCGGTCAAGTCGCCTATTTCCCAGCCGACGTTACTGCCCCATGCGAAAAACACGAGCCCGAGTGACGCTATAACACTTCCCCAGCTGATTTTTTTAAAAGCATCCTGTGACATGATTATTCCCTTCTTTATAAAACAAGCATAGCAAAATTTCTGACGACATAGTTGTATAAAAAATATACCAAATATACAATAAGCTTATGGAAATATTTGAACGATCAGTAGACGTGCATAAATTGTCTAAGGCATATTTGGTTTTGGGCGACGCTGCTTCACTTAAGATTTTGTACGAACTCGACAAGATGGGTGAGCGAAATTTTACCGAACTAAAAGAAAAATTACATATAAACCCTGCCACGCTGACAAAGAAACTACGAATATTGACAGAGGTCGGGCTGATAAGCTCTGACAGGACCCATGACCGACTGCGGGTGTATTACTCTATTGCTCAGCATCAACGAGTGCTTAGAAAGTTTCTCGAAGGGTTCGAGCGTCTGGCCTCAGAATTGTAAAAAATAAGTAAATCTGATATAATATAAATTACAAATGGCACGTCAATATACAGTTGAGGCTGGAGCTGGGTATCCTTATGATGACCCTTATCGACTATTTCTTGGAAAATTAAGCCAACTCCGTGAGATTGCAAGAGATGCTGCAGCCAATAAGGCTTATTCGTATCGACAGATACCAGTTTTGGTTGGCACTGCGGCACTCAATGTTGTAGACGGAACCCGTTTTTGGGGAGTGACTAACGGTTACAATACAAAAGCAGAGAGAAAACAAAAACATTGTAGCGAATTGAAAGCCTTAGATAAGGCTCGTCTCGGTGGGTTTACACGAGCTATTGGTATGGTGGTTGTAAGCTCTACTAACCGACAAGAAAATGAAGGGATTACAGGCTTTCCAACGCCAACTTTATTACCGTGTGGTGTATGTCAGGGTGATTTTAGGGGACACCCTATCGCTCGAAATGACACGCTCGTCGTTACCGCACACTTGACTGAAGATACGATTCAAGTGAATACAGTTGGTAGATTGGCTGAAATTATTGCAGATGGCGAGAGTGACCGGCTTGTTTACGATAGAACATTGTCAGGACTCGATTTTGACAGACTTGTCCCGCGTTATGACATGCTCAAAAAAGATCAACTCTATATACCTGAAGCGAAACGATTAAGCGGTCCAGAGATGGTGACCTTCTCGATTTTGTCACATCGTGCACCGCAGGTATAAAATTCTAGTAGTCGATACCCTTGTTTGCAAGAAATTTGTCGTCGTAGTGACGAGTTATGAGAGGGGAAAATCCCCTCTCATCGCGCCGAGCGCGGAGTGAATCCGGCGCGCGGGCTGCTCTCCCCTAGCTAGAGAAACGCACTTACTAGTAGTCGATACCCTTGTTTGCAAGAAATTTGTCGTCGTAGTGGTGTTTTATCTTGGACATGTCGGTGGCGATGTCAGTGAGCGGCAGCAATTCTTCGGGGAAATTTCGTCCAGTCACGCAAATGCTTGTTTTAGGGGAACGGTCTTTGAGTAGTTTTTCAAGTTTTTCTACAGAGAGTAGCCCATCATGGACTGAATTGTTGATTTCGTCACATATGACAAGGTCCCAGTCACCTGAAACAGCACGTTCGTAGGCTTGTTGGTAGGTGTCTTCTGCGGCCTTTTTGTGCTCTTCAGGAGTAACATCTTTGGCGCTTAAATCACCAGCGTTATAGAAGCCTTTGCCACCTCGGTAGTAGTAGAGTTTGCCACCAAAAATATCTGCAGCGACTACTTTGTCTATAAATTTTGATTCGCCCGTTTCCCACGTTTTAACAAATTGAATATAGGCAACTTTCCAATCGCGTCCAAGTGATCGAGCGAGTAAGCCAACGCTCGCGCTGGTCTTTCCTTTACCTTCGCCGGTATACACAACGACGACTGAATCTTTGGTTTTGTAATCTTCAAATGCCATGACCTTAAGCGTATAGGGTTACGTGTCGTAGGGTCAAGCAGATTATTTTGTCTCACCCTTAAGACGCATCGAGCAGGAGCTTCCCTATCTGCTGCGCTGCTGGTCCGTGGATACTCCTGAGTAATAAATCATAACTTGTGTGGAGTTGTGCAAGTCGATTTGGTTCACGGTGTAACGCGTCGTATTCGCTGATACGAATTTTCTCGAGCGACTGTATAACGAAAATTGCCGGGTCGCCAATTTGCGCAAGTGTCTCTATGATTTCAGCTTGGGGTACTTGAGCCGTTTGCGCGCGTTCGATTGCAGATTGCGTCGTGTTTTGTCTGGTCCATTCTCTATAGACTGGCTGCAAACTCGAGTCAATATCGGCAATAGGTGTAGCATCTAGGATGCGGCGCAATACGCCAAAGCTATAGACAACTGGGTGTTTTGAGAGCCTCGAGCCACCAATCACGGACCGTGAAAGTTCTCGGGACTTGTGCGTTAGAGGTAGTAGCGTTTGGTGGTATTGTTCAGGAATGACGAGCCCAGGTCTGAAATATGGGTGATAGGCTTCAGTCTCTAGGCTATACATGTGCAGTCCTCCGCTTGAGACCATAGTAGCGGAAAACTATACTAATTGCAGTGAACTATGTCACACCTTTGTGAGGCACTATTTTTTGTTTGAACGTGTACGGGATTCAGCACCAAGCCCAACAAGAGTGACCAGGAGTGTCGTCGCCATACCGATTGTGATAGCGGTAGCGCTCACTAATGGGGCAACTGCGTAAAGACCAAAACCCGTGACGAGGAGTGCGAATGCGGTTACGAGAAATGCTGTGCTTTTCTTTTTGAAAATGAGCTGCGTGAGTGCAAATAAGCCTGCAACTGCAAGCAGGAACAGCGGAAGTTGTACGTACCACGCAAGCGCATGTGTGGTTGTTTCTATTGCGGTGTCATGTGTTTCGCCAGCGTGGGCAAGCAAGAATATATTCATGAGCATAATTGTAGCGCAATACACGGTGTATACTGAAATCTATGGAACAATACATCTCTAAGCTGAAGCATTTTATTGCACACAAGAAAAAAGAGCTCATCATGGTTATTGCGGCATTTTTAGCTGGTGCGTTCTGGATAGTGGCGCTACGGTTCGTCACGATAAGCTCTGACGCGGTGCACTATCATGCTAATTTTGCTGTTTTTGTGAATGGCGAGCGTTTAAAGCTTGATTCCCCTCTCTTTTACGAAGAAGTACAAGCGTGCGGTGGCGAAGAAGTATTTAATCCAAAAATACGCGTACACATGCATAATCAAATAAATTCAGTAATTCATGTGCATGACGCTGGTGCCACCTGGGGCCATTTCTTTGCGAATATTGGACTCACGAACGGCGACAGCGTGTTCCGTATAAACCAAAGTGTCTATCTTGACACCGAAAAGACCCCTATCACCTATGTACTCAACGGCGAAAAAGTTGATACGACTGCGAATAGAACGATTAAAAGCGAAGATGTTTTACTTATCAGTATTGGCACGAAAGATGAAAAGCAGCTCGCAGATCAGTTTGCGCAGATTCCGAAAGACGCCGGTGAATACAACAATAAATATGACCCGTCCGGTTGTTCGGGCGGTAAGGACTTCTCGTTTAGTGAGCGGCTTAAGAAGTCAGTTGGTGTATTTGGCGAATAGCCGAACACCATATATGTACATATATACACAAAAAGTGTGAAAAAAATCACATAAATGCTTGCCAGGGGTGCACATCTGTTGGTACAATAACATCAAATGAGTATAACGCCAGCTGAGATGCCGACGATAATGAAGGAGTGCACATGTTAAGTGCACTGCTCGGTCGTGCTGCCGCAGGCGAAAGCGAAATTCACGTCTCGCTTAAAGCTGAAAAAGTATTTGAACTTGGCGGTATCACTGTCACGAACTCCATGGTGTATGGCGCGCTCCTAGCAGTTGTCATGTCTGTTGTTCTGGTCGCTATCGCTCGTAAGTCTCGTGTAAAAGCGACGCGAGGCCCTGTTGCGCTACTTGAGATTGTCGTCAACTATGTGGTTGGTATGCTCGAAGGTGTATTTGGCTCTCGAGAGAAAGCGTACAAATACGCGCCTGTCTATGCGACTTTCTTTATCTTTATCTTGCTGACGAACTCGCTTGGACTGCTCCCTATCGTCGGTCCAGGGCTCGAAGTTGACGGTATTCCACTTTTCCGTCCGTTTACCGCTGATATAAATGGCACGATTGTTATGTCGGTGTTCGCTATTTTGTATGTGCAGTTCTTGTCTATTAAAGCGCAAGGAGTCAAAGGTCACTTAACGCATTACTTTACTGACAAACCACTGAATCCAATCAACTTCTTTATCGGTATTTTGGAAGTTTTTGGTGAATTCACCCGTATGATCTCCCTCTCGCTTCGTCTATTTTTGAACACGGCAGTTGGTGAAATTTTGGTGGCTGTGTTTACGAGTCTTATTCTCAGTGGTGGACGCACGCCGATAGCGGTGCTGCCGATTATTTTGTTTGAACTTCTTGTTGCCGGTATACAAGCGTATGTGTTTACCGTGCTGACTGCCACCTATTTAGGTTTGGCAATTGCTCATGCGCACGATGACGATGAACATCACAATGTAGAAGCTCAAAAGGTCGAGGAGCTTTCTAGTGTGAATGTTAACCAAAAAGTAACCACGTCCGCTAGTTAACGGACAAGGAGAAAAAATGTTACAAATTTTAGCAGAAACCACTGAGTTCGACGTAGAAGTCGCTCAGGCTTGGTCAAAAGCTGGTATGTTGGGTCTTGCACTCGCATTAGCAGCGCTTGGTCTTGCGCTTGTAGGTTCAAACTACATGAAAGCTTTGGGTCGTAACCCAGAAGCTGGTAAAGCAGCTGGTCAAGTTGTGATTATCGCAGCTATGATCGAAGTGACGGCATTGCTTGCCTTCCTTCTTGGCGCGTTCCTTTTGTAGGAACTCTTGCAGCGAATTGCTGCGTTGTCGGTTTGCGGGGTTCGCTCACTGTATTCACAAAATACAGCTCGCTCGAACTCCGCACCGAACGCCTTGCACTTCATCTGCGATAGTACCTACAAGTTACATTGAAAGAGATGAATTAACCCTCACTTAAATTAACAATCTAGAACAACGACATGCGTTTCAACACACAAATTGAAGCACCTGTGGTTGTTCTAACCAGAAAGGATACATACACACATGAATAACACGATACTTGCAGTCACTGATGCGACCGACACCGGTGTTGAGCGTGTTTTGCTAGCTGCTGCTGAAACTGAAGGTCACAGTGAATCGACTGGTCACTCTAGTGGCGAAACAAAAGAAGCTGAGTCAGAGGGCATCGCAGCGCTTGGTATTGATCCTATTGCGATTGGTGCACAGCTCTTAACTTTCCTAGTGTTGTTTATCGTCGTGAAGAAATTTGCACTCTCTGGTATTGTCAAGAATTTGCAGAAGCGACACGAAGACATCAACCGTGGCCTGCATCTGACCGCTGAAATGGACAAGCAAAAGGCTGAATTAGACGCTCGAGTAGAAGACGCATTAAAAGCTGCCCGTAAAGAAGCTGATTTAATCATTGCTGATGCGCACGCTGAAACAGGCAAAATGGTCCAGGCAGCTGAGGAAAAGGCGAATAGCCGTGCAGATGAAATCTTGCGCGCTGCTGAAGGCAAAATCGAGCGTGATATTACAGAAGCCCGTAATGGTTTGAAAAAAGAGATGGCTGGGCTTATAACTGAGGCAACTGAAGCTATTTTGGGAACAAAACTTGATGCTGGTGCTGACCGTAAATTAGTTGAAGACTACCTCAAGGGAGCGATGAAGTGAGTGATTTCTCTGAATTGAGTGAGATTCCAAGAGTTGACACCTCTTTTAGATATCGAGCGCTCGACGATGCGAGCTACGCAATGGAAACGATATTTAACTATGACTTACACCCAGTTATTAACGGTCCAGAGCATGTCGTTGCGCTTGCCATGGATGGTGAGCTTGATGTCCAGTTAGAATCTATTGAGCACGGACAATTAGTTGCTGAAAGACCAAACGGTTCGGAGTTTACACTTGCATTAGTTGACTTAGAATCTATGAGAAGGATTAGTGCGGCAGCTATTCTTATAGCGAGAAGTGAATCTTACATTCAGGGGCGAAATGATCAACTTCATGATTTGTTTGGTTCTAATGAAGTCAGGGCAGTAAAAGCAAAAGATCTCGGTAAGGTGTACGACGATGCTTCGGCTTTGATTGACGGTGATCTTACAATTACCGAAGGTGGAAAAGCTAACTATCTTTCGGTTGCAAAGCAACTTAGAGGGATGCTCAGTATTGCGCAAGACAGCGAAGAGCCCGGTACGCTTGTCATCTCTGCAAAAAAACCTGTAACTACATCCGAGGAAGCAAAATGATGGGTGGCGAATTACACGAAGAAGGCCGCGTTTTTGAAGGCATCAAATCATATGGTCGTGGTACCCCACGTGCGACTGAAATTATCCCAGGAAGCGGTAAGCTATTTGTCGAGCTTGTTGACTTGAGTGGAACAGCAACCGGATACGAGCCGACAATTGAGGAAATGATGACAGGACTGAGAAGCGCCGGTTATGATGCAGATGAAGAAATTGACGATGTGTACTGTAATACGGGAGCCTTTCATCAAGAAAATGCTCAGATGGGTTATGACGAGCTCATGTTTGGAAGGCCGATAGATATGGACGTTGCTGGAGAGAGGTTTGCATCGATTTTTAGAATATTCAAACCAAAAAATGTCATTTTGTCCCATCTGTATGCTGAAGCAGTACGCTTAAAGAACGTGGATGTGCAAGGAGAAAACAATGGCTAAGATTACAGCACAACAATTGGCGGTGTATGCAGTTGATCAGCTTGAGGCTGGTACATCTTCAGCAGATGTCGCTCAAAAATTGGCGAGCTACCTGCTTGAAGAGCGTCGGAGCCGAGAAATGCCTGCAGTGATGCGTGCGATTGACTTGCAGCTTGCGAAGCGTGGTAGCCCACAAGTCGTGGTGACATCTGCGCACAGTGTGTCTGAGCAGTCTAAGAACCAGCTTGCTGAGTTGTTAGGTTTAAAGAACCCAGTATTTGCTGAAGTGATTGACCCAAGCGTTATTGGTGGAGTTAAAGCGAGAGCTGGCGAGTCAGAGATAGATCTGACGGTCCGTGCCAGATTGAATAGTTTTAAAAAGCATCTGATTAAGGAGGCATTATAGAATGGGTGATACTAGATACGAATGTATTGTCGACGAAGCTGATGTAAATGAAGAGTATAGTAATTTTGTTACATCCACACCAGAAGCTGTAAAGCTTTTTGAACAAAGCGACCCAGATACTCGAACAAGGCTAGAAATAGTTTTGCGTCTCGCAATTGATAAAGGGATAGAAATGTGCGGTGGAGTCGTAGAATATGATTTAAGAACCGAAGGAGAAATGTAGATGTCAACAGATGTATCAGTTAAAGACCTCGCGCAAGAAGTACGCGACGCAATTTCAGCATTAAAAACCAGCGGAAACGTTGAAAAAACCGGTGTTATCACCCGTGTCGGTGACGGCGTGGCGTGGATCTACGGCCTGAGCGCTGCTGGATATTCAGAAATGTTAGAAATCGAAGGTGCAGACGGCTCTACCGTAAGCGCTTTTGCCCTAAACTTAATGGAAGACGAAATCGGTGCGGTATTGCTTGGCGCAGATACCTCTGTAAAAGCAGGTGCAAAGGTACGATTGAGCGGTAAAGTGCTGGAAGTGCCTGTTGGACCAGAGCTTGTTGGTCGTATTGTTGACCCACTCGGTCGCCCATTGGATGACAAAGGCCCTATCAAGACAAAGCTTATGGGATTAGTTGAACGCCCTGCTCCTGGCGTTTTGGCTCGAAAAAGCGTGCACGAACCACTTATGACTGGACTTATGGCGATTGACGGCATGGTGCCTATCGGACGTGGCCAGCGTGAGTTGATTATCGGTGACCGCCAGACTGGTAAAACTGCTGTTGCAGTTGATACGATGATCAACCAGTCAAAGCAGAAGACTGGTGTTATTAACATCTACGTTGCGATCGGTCAGAAAATGAGCAAAGTTGCCCGAATAGTTGAGCGACTTGAGCGCGAAGGCGTGATGGAACAGACAATCGTGGTTGCGACATCTGCAAACGACCCTGCATCACTTCAGTACCTTGCACCATATGCAGGTGCTGCAATGGGTGAATATTTCCGAGACAACTCTCAGCACGCGTTGATTACCTATGACGATTTGACCAAGCACGCTGTCGCCTACCGACAGATGTCACTCTTGCTCCGACGCCCACCAGGACGCGAAGCTTACCCTGGTGACGTGTTCTACCTTCACTCTCGACTACTTGAGCGTGCTGCGAAGCTATCTGACGCTGAAGGTGGCGGTTCTATGACTGCCCTACCTATTATCGAGACGCAAGCTGGCGATATCTCTGCATTCGTGCCGACCAACGTGATCTCTATCACCGACGGTCAGATTTTCATGGAATCAAGCCTGTTCAACCAAGGTATCCGTCCGGCTATCTCTGTTGGTTTGTCTGTATCACGTGTTGGTGGTGCTGCTCAGACGAAGGCGGTAAAAGGTGCGGCTGGTCCACTTCGTTTGAACTTGGCACAGTTCCGCGAACTCGCTGCTTTTGCACAATTCTCAAGCGATCTTGATGCTGATACCAAGCAAAAAATTGAGCGTGGACAGCGATTGACTGAGCTTTTGAAACAGCCACAGTATTCCCCACTTTCTGTATGGGAACAGACTGCAAGTTTGGTTGCAGCAACCGAGGGTGCATTTGACAGCATACCTGTTGAGCACATCAAGAAAGCACAGCACGCTCTACTCTCACAGTTGTGGAGTGAAAAGCGCAAAGACATGGAAACCTTGAACAAGGGTGACAAAGTCGACGACGCGATGAAAGATGTCATTTTGAAGCAAGCAGAAACTGTCGCAAAGGAATATAAGGAAGCATAATTCATGAGTGCAGAAGTACACGGTAGTAATCCCAGAAACATACAGCTTGTTGGAGAAGTTGCACAAGCAGCTGCTTCAATTTTGGTTGCTACAGGTACGAGCGCTGAAACTGCATATACAGTAGGTGAAAGAGCCGCTGCGTATGCAGCTGATATTTTACTATCAGCCCTCGAAATGACCGGAGAAATCTCTGCAGGTAAAGTCTCCGACGAACATTTTATTGGGGTTGTTAGACAGATTGGCCAAGCTACTGTTGATCCGGAAATTTTACCAACTCTACAGATAGGGAGTGATGACTAATGGCATC
>CAYNWE010000006.1:0-19473 GCA_964400855.1 uncultured Candidatus Saccharibacteria bacterium | reverse complement strand
AGTGTCCCGAGCGCAAAAATGCCAAGTCCATCACGTGTATTGTTCATTACTGGCAATACAAGAAGTGACCCCATCTCAACTGATTTCAAATAAAGACCGTGTTTCACGAGTTGCGACCCAAGCTTATCAAACCATATTGCCGGGATGACAATCGCTTCAGGCGTATGCCACCCAAAATCTTTCGCTTGCAGACGTTTCATTTTTGCGCGGACCTGTGTTTGCCAAGACGCATCTTCTATATGTAACGCGATTGTATAGAGCACACGAGGATCTTCACGTTTCATGACCGACTCAAGCGAACGTAGCTTTAAAAGCTTCAGTGTTCGTCTTGGTGGGACGGCAGTGAGTATTCGCTTGCACCCTGCAAGGCTCACACACAAGGTACGTTCCTCTTTGGACAATTTAGTGGCAAGCGCGGTGAGTTTTCGTGCTCGCATATGCGGCGTGGCCTCTGTCAGTTTAAGCATCTTATTGAGCGCTATGTCATGCGCGATTAACTTGGCGCGGAGCCCATAGTAAAGCTCTTCGTCTGTCGTATCTTTCTCATCTAGTGCAAGCATTGCCGCAATGCGACGTGACTTTACCACAATCTCTGCACCCAGAGAGACATCAATACTTGGCTGCAAACAAGCACGCTCGAGCCGTTCAATCATCGCTCGAAAATCTCTTTCGTTCACCTTGAGCAAATTAACAAGTAGTTTAGACATACTTCGCAACCAACAATCTATCTATAATTGCCTTAAATAGCAACCGCTTGCTTGCAAAAAAAATGCATATACCTGTATTAGTAACTATTTTTATCACAATTGGACAAAACTCTACATTTCTTTAGGGTGATAGTATTTTGGTGCATGTCGTAAGTAATAGTCTATTTGGTCTTGGGTCAATAACCCTTCTTGTGCGCCGACATGCTGTACGACATTCATTGAATTAATAGGTGCCCATAATAGTGCGCTCGGAACGTCAGCACCATGCATTAATGCAGCGGTAAACGTTGAGGCAAAAGCGTCACCAGCGCCTGTACGCTCGAAAGGTGGTGCTGGGTCTGGATACAGTGGCATACTCCAACGCTTCGTCCCGTCAGATGCATAAGCACCATTCGGTCCATCGGTCACAAGCGCAATCTTTATTCCAGCTTCATGCATCTTGTTTAGTTGGTCATGTATATCCGCATGGTTTGCGCTGAAAACTTCGGTCGCTTCCTCACGGTTTAAAGCTACTACTTCTGCACGTTGATACATACGCTTCAAACGTTCAACACCTGCTTGCATTTGAAATGTACCTGGTTGAAATGCCAATTTTACTTCCGGATGTTCATCGAGCCAATCAGACATTTCGTCATGATATTCAATAGCGTTATCAGAAATAGAACTGAAGTAAATCCAACGTGGAATGTCAGATGGTCGAAACTTCGGCCATTCATAATCATAAGCTTCATGTTTGATCAAAATTGTACGCTCTTCTTTGTACCACAAAACATAGTGATAATTACTCACTTTTCCAGGGTTTTCGTGGACAAAACGTGTATCAACCTTATTAGCCTTTAGTGCTCGTACAATCTCACGACCCCAGTCGTCATCACCCACATTTGAAATCAGTCCGCTATTGAGACCGAGCCGCGCAAAAGCGACTGCAGCATTTGGTGCGTTGCCAACCCCAGCGATTACTAGCGCATGGTCGTATGGAATCTTTGTGCCGAGTGGTATGTTTAAAATTGGCCCCTTATCAGTTTGTTCAACATATTCGTATTTATCGATAAGGTCGATAAAAGCGTCGGTGACAACGTCTCCAACACTTAACACGTCAAGTTTCTTCTTGTCAGCCATGTTTACACTTTTGCCTTTCCTGCACTATTAAACAGCGCGATTTTAGATTCAACTACTTTTTGTACTTCTGTAATAACTTCGTTCATAAGCTTCACGACCGCATACTCTGTCTTATTTTCAGCGAGTACTCGCTCCAAGGTATCTCGGTAAGCTCGACGCATATCACTATTGATATTAATCTTCTGTACACCTACCTTCACCGCTTCTTCAAAATAGTGACCAGGTGTCCCACTCCCACCATGGAGCGAAATGTTACAATTTATTGCAGCACGAATCTCTCTGAGTAATGCGATATCAAGTATCTTCGGTGTTGGATAGCTTCCGTGCAGATTGCCAATTGCTGCAGCAAAGGTGTCTATCCCAGTAGCTTGAACAAAATATGACGCGCCCTCTGGTGAGCTGAATGTTTTCTTTATCTCTTTGTAATCGATTTTTTCGCTGTGCACATTGCTACTGCCACCGAAGTAATGTGGTTCACTCTCTACAAGTGCTCCAGTAAATCGTGCATGCTGTACCACAGCGCGAGTCGCGTCGATAATCTGTTCTTCGGTTGCATTATGGTTTGCTTGCGAAACATCTATGTGTATAAACTCAAATCCAGCAGTAATCCCAGCGATTGCAGCTTCGACACTCGGGCTATGATCGAGGTTCACGTACATCTCAACGCCATATTGCTTCTTGTAGTTGTCAACCATACTGCGGACATTCGCGATACCAAGCGCATCAACTTCGCCCTGGCTCACTTCGACAAGTACGGGTGAATTCATCTTTTTTGCTGCACGGACCACAGCAATCAGCGTCTCCTGATTATCTAAGTTGAACGCGCCAACGGCGAATTTTTCAGCTTTTGCGCGAGCCATCAGCTCACGAGCTTGCATGCAATTATGACGAATCTCATCAAGT
This sequence comes from uncultured Candidatus Saccharibacteria bacterium, assembly GCA_964400855.1. Taxonomy (GTDB): domain Bacteria; phylum Patescibacteriota; class Saccharimonadia; order Saccharimonadales; family SZUA-47; genus JAGQMY01. The sequence goes on along the minus strand of CAYNWE010000006.1, from coordinate 16,744 downwards.
GTTAATGACACAATATATATCCCACATTAATTTAGACTTATTGTAACTGCTTACGCTAAAGTGTGCAACTACTTATCCATGATTGCATGTGACTGCAGCATCACATGCTTGACAGTGAGCCCATAATGCTCAAGCAACTCAGCTGGCGTCCCACTTTGACCAAACTTGTCCTTAATCCCCATACGAATCATAGGGACGGGATGCTCTTCTCCGAGCAATTCAGCGACAGCGCCACCAAGTCCTCCAGCAATTTGTGCTTCTTCGATTGTAATTACTCTGCCGGTTTTTTTCGCACTCGTGAGAATTGTCGCGTTATCAAGCGGTTTAATAGTTGGACAGTGTACTACTTCAACGTCGATACCATCATGAAACAATCGTTCAGCTGCTTGCATAGCAATAGGAGTCATTACGCCCGTTGCAACGATAGTGAGGTCCCTTCCAGGGGTATATACATAGGCTCGACCGATTTCAAAAGGAGTCTTGTCAGTTGTCATTACAGCAGAATTGTCACGGGCAAGGCGAATATACGCCGGCCGACTATCAGCAGCAATCGCTCGGGTTGCTTTTTCTGCTTCCACAGCGTCACCGGGGACTACCACCACCATATTTGGCAACACGCGCATTAAAGCTATATCTTCAAGCATTTGATGCGTCGCACCATCGGGACCCGTATATAGGCCAGCATGAGCGCCGACAATCTTAACATTCTGGTTATTAAGACATATTGTCGTACGTATCTGTTCCCAGTTTCTCCCCGGACTGAATGCGGCATAACTGGCAGTAAATGGGACTTTTCCCATTTTTGCCATACCGCTTGCGACGGTCACAAGATTCTGCTCAGCAATACCAACTTCAATAAATCTATCAGGAAATGCTTTTGCAAATGGCTCTATCTGTGTTGAACCTGTTAAATCTGCGCATAACGCGACGACTTGATCATCCGCCTCGCCGGCGGCAACAAGACCACGGCCAAAACCTTTCCGAGTTGGTTCGCTTCCCCACTCATTCATGTCTAATAGGTGTAAATCAGTCATTAATGCGTTCCCTCGTTTCGAATTTTTCCACGCATACTTCGCAATTCTTTAAGCGCCACTTCAGCTTGTTCATTTTTAGGCGGAGCACCAGCAACATCTTGGAGACCAACAGGGATACCATGCCAATGGTAATCATATTCCATATAATCAATGTCTTTACCTGGAATCGTATGTGCAATGATAACTATTGGCTTCTCAACTATTGCACGAGCCATCGCACACGCATCGATAACTGCTTCGATATCATTCCCGTCAATCTCAATAACATGCCATCCAAAGCTTTCCCATTTTCCGCGCAGGTCCTCAAGCGGCATGACGTGTTCAGTTGTTCCGTCAATCTGAATATTGTTTCGGTCAACTATCGCAATAACGTTATGCAACTTGTATTTTGCAGTAAACATCGCAGCTTCCCAAATGTTGCCTTCATTCAGCTCGCCGTCACCAGTAACAACATATACCCAGCGGTGACTTTGTTTATTCATCTGCATCGCAAGCGCAATGCCCGCTGCTTGACTAATACCACAACCTAAAGGCCCACTCGTATTCTCTAAGCCCGGGAGCATATCCCGCTCAGGGTGCCCCTGCAAACGGCTCTTAAATTTTCGCAACGTCACAAGTTCTTTCCGTGGTAGATAACCAGCATGAGCCATTGCTGCATATTGAACCGGCACACAATGCCCGTTACTGAGCAGTAGTATGTCTCGCTTGTCCCAGTCAGGGTCTTTCGGGTCATGTTTCATGACATCGAAATAAAGCGCCGTGAATATATCTGCGAGTCCGAGCGGACCGGCACTGTGACCACTTCCTGCTGCTTCGAGTGACTTTATAATATCCTGCCTAATATCGTTTGCTACCAATTCAAGTTTTGCAAGCGACAATTTCTTCGCAGTAAAATTCTTTCCCATTACGCTTATGATATCAGAGATTGTAATTTAGCGTAAGCTTTTTTCGGATCTTCTGCTTGCTTTAAGTAACTGCCAACATTCAATATATCGACACCAGCCGCTGCGATTTCTCGTATATTTTCGTCATTAATTCCACCGTCCCATCCTATTTCGATATCAGGGTATACTTCACGCAACTTTTGTACTTTTGCGAGTACACTCATATCAGCTTTCCCGCCTTGAAATCCGAGATGGCCGCCAAAAACCAATATATGGTCAAACAATTCATCGATATGCATGTCTTGTAGCTCTGCGACACTTGTTTCAGGAAGCAACGCAATACCGGTGCGAGTTCCTTGCTCTTGCAAGACTTCCAAGCATTCAGCAACTTCGTCCGACTCAGCGTGCAAGATTACCATGTCTGCTTCTAAATGCATTATCTCGTCGATGTGGTCAAGAGGCTTCTGATACATGACATGTGCATGCGTGATCAGGTCATCTGAACGCCATGCCTGATCAAGCGGTAGCAGTTTTGTCGGGGCAAATTCTCCATCCGAAAAATCAATATGAACGCCTTCTGAAATAAAAGTTATTCGTTCCATTTGCGCACGATACTCATAAGCATCGTCTGTAGTGATTGTTGGTGTTATAGCTGGCATGAGTCTAAGATACCATCATCAACACGATTATTCTTATTATTTTTTATAATTCGTCGAGTTGACGATTTCGTCGCTTATACCGAGCAGCACCTGCAAAAGGTGTCACAAGCCATGCGTCTACTACTGCTTGCCACATTTTGTTATCACTCAGTATTTCTGAAGGCAAAGCAAGTACATTACTATCTTCATCATTTCGAATACTACGAGCTGCGGGGACGCTCCAACCAAGTCCCGCACGAATTCCCTTAAAACGGTTAGCAGCAATCATCATTCCTTGACCGCTGCCGCATAGCAAAATTCCTTTTGCATGCGGACCTTCCACATGCATTGCATGCACGACACGGGCGGCGAAAATAGTAAAGTCATCATCTGGGTCATGCCGCACATCGCCGCAATCAACCACTTCATGACCACCATCCTGTAAATAGGCTGCGAGTTTTTCTTTTAAATCATAGCCGTTATGATCAGCGCCAATAAATATTTTCATATGCTCCTTATTTGCTAGATAGAAGTTTACCTACATCGGCAACCATTTCAACGAGTCTGTTAGAATAACCCCATTCGTTGTCATACCAGACCACTACTTTTGCCAAATTACCATCAACAACATTAGTAAGCAGTAAGTCAACTGTCCCAGAGTGACTATTACCGATGTAGTCGCTGCTTACGAGCGGCTCTTCTGATACACCCAGTATCCCCTGAAAATATGGCTCACTCGCGTGCTTCTTAAACACGTCGTTTATTTCTTCGATAGTCGTATTCCGCTTTAACACCATCGTCACATCACTGAGCGAAACAACACTTGTTGGGACTCTAACACTCAACCCGTCAAACTTGTTCTTTAAACTCGTCACGGTAAGTGCAACTGCTTTTGCAGCACCGGTAGTAGTTGGTACCAGATTCTGTGCTGCTGCACGTGCTTCGCGAAGATCTTTGCTTGGCCCATCTTGCAGTACTTGCGTTGCAGTATAGCTATGCACCGTTGTCAACATCGCCTTCTCAACACCAAATTCCAGCCCCATTATTGACATCACCGCGGCGATACTGTTGGTCGTACAGCTTGCATTACTTATTACATCACCTGCATCTACCAAACTATCCTCGTTTGCACCGATCACAAGCGTTGCTGTTTCATCATCCTTCGCCGGAGCGCTTATGACGACTTTTTTAGCGCCAGCTTTGATGTGCGCGCTTGCTTGTTCGGTCGTCGTAAATCGACCCGTAGATTCGATAACAACATCTACCTGTAGGTCGCCCCACGGCAATGCACTTGGGTCTTTTTCAGCACTTATGGGAATAGCGACTCCGTCAACTATGATATTCGCGTCGTCAAAATCAACGTCATGCATGAATTCACCATAATTTGTATCATGCTTTAATAAATGCGCTAATGTCCGTGTATCTGTCAGGTCGTTAATCCCTACCACTTCAATATCTTTGCGCTCTGCCATAATACGGAATGCCATCCGTCCTATTCGTCCGAATCCGTTTATCGCCACTCTTGTCTTCATGCTATACCCCCACACTTAGATTAATGCACATACCTGCTTAGCTATAGCATACCGAAACAGCCCAATACTTGCAACGCTTGTGGTTAAAACTAAAGTTCAAGCTTATAATCAATTACCCACTTGATAACTTCTTTGTGTCGTGGATATTCGAGAAGTGTCAGCGCTTGTTCGAGTGTCACCCAGCAATATTCTGAGTGTTCATGACTAATGGTAGCGGTGTTGTCTGCTGTATGAGCGACATAATACAGTCTAATCACGTTTCGTAGTGACTTATCGCCCTTTTCAGTAACCCACTCAGCGCTTTCCGTTTTGGCAAAGAACAAAGAAACAGCAGCGACATCTATGCCTGACTCTTCTTTTATCTCTCTTCGAGCTCCATCTTCGAGTGTCTCGCCAGGATCTAACACGCCACCAGGAAAATCCCACTGTAGTGGTCGACGAATATCTGTTCCACTCCGACGAAGCAGTAATATAGTACCGTCAGAGTTGAATAGGAGGCTTTTCTGAACAATGTCAGTCTTCATGATTTTCTAGCGCTGATCCCAACGTACAATACATTCGTTAATCACCTCATGAGCACGATTCGCATCACCAAACCCAAGCACTTTTGTTGTCCCAGGCTTCTTTAAGTCCTTGTAGTGTGTAAAATGATGTTCAATCTGTTTCATCCATTGGTCACCCAAGTCAGCAAGAGTTTTAATACTGTTGCCGGTATGGCGATCGTCGGCTGGAACACAGATTACTTTATGGTCCATTTCGCCACCATCATCAAACTCCATAATGCCGATAACCGTAGCCGCAAGATAGACATTTGTTGGAAGCGGCTCGTCTGTCACAATTAACGTGTCCAATGCATCGCCGTCTTCATCCAACGTCCCAGGGATAAACCCGTAGTTAACGGGTTTTGCAAAGATTTGCGGTTCAACCCTATCAACAACCATTAATTTTCGTTCGCGGTCAAATTCTACTTTATGACTCGAACCTTTAGAAATCTCCACAACAGTATTAATCAACTTATCTTCTGCGTATGGGGTCAACAACGCGTCATAGTCCATATCTTACTCCTTATTAGCTTTGCATCTATTGTACACTATTACTATGAAAATAATCGGTCACCGCGGCGCTCGAGGGCTTGCACCAGAAAATACTGTCAAGGCTATAAAACGTGGACTCGCAAACCATGTTGACATGATTGAAATTGACCTTCGTGTACACAAAGGCCACATTATACTTTCCCACGACCCAATTGTTGACTCAAACACCTATACGAACCTCCAAGATGCACTTCAAGCAATGGACAAAGCAATCCCACTTAATTTAGAAGTGAAAGAACTTGCAGTCGTCGGACTGCTGAAAAATGAACTCAAAAACTACCGAGGCAGAGTAATTTTCTCAAGCTTTGAATTTAAAATTTTGCAAAAAATAAGGACGCTCTTTCCAACGGCTGAAATTGCGGTACTTGAAAAATGGTCTGGAGTCCGAGCAGTCGCCGAAGCATCAATACTCCAAACCAACAGAGTGCATATAAACCAGCAGTGGCTTTGGTCAGGTTTTGTACGGTCCATGAAACACCGCGGCTATAGCTTGTATGCGTATACGGTGAACAGTCGAGACAGAGCTGATGAGCTACGGGCGATGGGTGTAGACGGTATCTTCACAGACTACCCAAGCCTTTTTGTTGATGATAGTCACGACTGATATGGCATACTTAAAGCATTAGTAATGTAAGATTTGAGGATGTTTTATGAAGCCAGGAGTCATTGCAGTTATTATTGTCGCAGTTTTAGGCGTTGTCGGCATAGGGCTTTACTTTGCGACAGCTGAAAAAGAGAGTACGTCAAACAATGCAACCACTCCCTCACCAAAAAGTGGGCTTGAACTAACTGCAAACGATAACGCGACACAGAGTGACCTTGCCGGTCCACCAACACGCGAGCAGGTGGCCTTACATGCAAACAAAGATGATTGCTAGACAATCATCGATAACGTCGTTTACGACCTTACGAGCTATATCCCGCGGCACAGAGGTGGAGACAACATATTGAGCGCGTGTGGTACCGACGGAACAGCATACTTTAACGGCGAAAAGGCGGGACAAGAAGGCGACTCGAATAGCCATGGTGGCGCAGCAAAATCTGATCTTGCGAAACTAAAAATTGGCGATCTGGCTAACTAGTTTCAACGCTAGAACAATCAGCCGTTAGCACAGAGTCAATCAGGTACTCGAGTTGGTTTTTAGGGATAGCGTCGTAATGCGCAAACTGTGCCTCGGGATACATTCGACGAACCGAGTCGTCAGTACTGAGTAGAAGTGGTCCGTTCATCCCATCCACATGTAAAGTGAGCCCGGAATCTTTGTCCAATAACGAATACCAATGGCCAAGTCCAAGTGGTGACGCGTGCGGAAGTATTCTGCGGTACGTACACATTCTGGTACGTAAGCGTGGGACGTCTTGCTCGTGAACCGGGCTAAACTCCCAGCCGATAGGGGGTGAATTTTCACTATCACCCAACACTGCCATTCGAGCAAGATCGTGCGCCAACGTTGCACAATTATACCTCGTACCCTGTTGTGCCGACTGTTTAAGTTTGCATAGTGCATCCATGACCAAATCCGCCTCATATGCCGTGACGGAGATATCTAAGCAAGTATTTTCGCATTGCCGATCCCTAAAAAAATCAATTCGCTGATGAGACGCAACAACAGATCCGACCAAAAATGCCGGTGTTCCTTTATATTCTACGTATCTTGTACCGAAGACAAGTTGCTCTGACATACTATCTAGTATAGCGATGACCGCGTGCCAAGAAAGTGTTAGTGGCTATTTCATGTCTGCAAGATACTCACGGATCGACAGCGCAGCACTTGCACCTTCACCAACAGCGCTTGCAATTTGCATCGTCGCGCCAGAGCGGACATCACCTGCACAGAATATTCCGGGGACTGCAGTCATAAGTTTTTGGTCTGTTTTAACAAACCCAACCTCATCAAACTCGACACCGCTACCTTCAAGGAAATGAGTGACCGGCTTCAACCCAATAAAGACGAAAACGCCATCTGTTTCAATGGTGTCAGCTGCACCATTTTTCAATACTTTCACTTCACTCACCCGCATCATTCCATCAATTTCACCACCAACTATTTCTGTCGGTGCGGTATTAAAATGAACGGTGATTTTGTCATTTTTTTCTACTTCGTGTATGAGCACTTCACTTGCTTTCCAGTGATCTCCACGAATAACAACATCAATATGGCTTGCAAATTTTGTCAAGAAGAGTGCTTCTTGCGCACTTGAATTACCACCACCGACAACTACGAGTCGCTTGTCTCTATAAAACGCACCATCACAGGTTGCGCAATTATGAACACCACGTCCATAAAACTCTTGCTCGCCAGGGATACCAAGCTTCTTCCACTCAGAACCAGTACCCACAAGCACTGTCTTCGTACGATATTCACCAATAGCAGTCTTGAGCTCGAACATCCCGCCCTCAGTTTTGGTAACCGATTGCACTTCGTCAAGTTCAATCTTCGCACCAAAACGTTCTGCCTGTTTACGCAAATTCTCTGCAAGTTCCATACCTTCAATACCTTCAGGGAATCCCGGATAGTTGTCAACTTTGTCAGTAATTGCCGCCAGCCCGCCAATGATACCCTTTTCAAGCAATAATGTGTCTATATCCTCACGAGAAGTATATACCGCGGCAGCAAGGCTCGTTGGGCCAGCCCCTACCATAATAACGTCATAAATGTGCTGCTCATTCGTCATATAAATCTCTTTCTTATCTTCTTTAACTTTTAAGTAAATACTTAAACATTTTAAATCAAGAGGGCTTGCATACGCAAGCCCCTGAAAACTATAAACACAGTGCTCTTAGGCTGCAACAAGTGAAGCGAGTCGAGATAGGTTAAACCCGACGACAACTTCTTCAGTACTGTCTTCTTTTTCAACAAGCGTCACTGGTACGGTGAGTGCGCCGCTTTTTGCATACACTTCTGCTTGTTTTTCTGGTTGTACGTCAAGATTCACCACATCGTATTTAATGCCCTTGCCGTCAAGATATTTTTTTACCATAGCACAATATGCGCAGGTGTTTGTAGTGAAGACAGTTATCTTTTTTGACATGTTATTCTCTCCTTTTAGTTGCCCATTTTTTGCTTTTGCTGTTTTTATGAAGCTTATGCTTTATAACTATAGCTGGTGTGCGACTTTTAATCAAGCCGCTACATGTTGTGTTTTTTTACGTTTTATGTAGAAATTTATTGGTCTGCGCGCTTAGTTGCGAGAATCTCTACTTCAAAGATCAAATCAGCATTCGGAGGGATCACTTCACCGCTTCCTTGTGCACCATAACCAAGTGCTGCAGGTATTTCAAGACGTCGCACGCCGCCAACTTTCATGCCAGGAATCCCGTCAGACCAGCCAGTAATAACACCGCTTAAAGAAAACTCAATAGGCTGACCAGACTCATAGTTACCATCAAATTTCGTCCCGTTGCTCGCAAGGGTACCGTAATAAAGTGCGGTGACGCAATCCCCCGCTTGTACTTCTTCGCCATCACCAACTTTCACGTCAACCTTTTTTAGCTCAGAAATAGTGCCTGTGACTGAAGTTACCGTCGGGATTGGACGTGCAGCAACAGCAGTCGGCTCTGCTTGCCCACACGCAGGATCTTCACCGGACTCTCGCTGCGCAGCTAATGCATCAGCAGCAGCTTTTTCTTCTGCTGTCTCACTAACCAGCACGCTGTCACGGTTGATTTCCCAGACGACATACGCTGTCGCTCCGATAGTTGATAATAAAAATAGTGCAGCTAGTAAAAAAGCCGCGACTCGTTGGCCGCTATTGGTTGCCATATTGTTGTACCCCTCCACGCGCTCTTAATTTCAATTTTTCGCGTCTTACAAAATAGTATAGACGGTACGTAAGGTACCGTCTATCGAATTAACGTTGTGTTATTGTCCGCAGCATAAATAATGTGCGTTTTAAGGTCGACGGAATAGTCGTCTGACACGGAGGCGTAAGCCTTCTTCAATGAGGTAGAAATACGGGAAAACAAAAATCACAAGCAGCGTACTTGCGAATAACCCAAATATCAACGTATAAGCAAGCCCTTCCCAGAACGGGTCATTCAACGCAAGTGGTAAGAGCGCCAAAATACTCGTTATACTCGTGGTCAACAGCGGGCGAAGGCGCGCTCGCAGCGCTTCGCCCATGGCTTCTGCAGGTGTTGCACCTTTATCCCTGGCTTGATTTGCGAAATCCGTGAGCAAGATTGCATTGTTCACACTGATACCCACAAGCGCAAATATTCCAAGCATCACGAAGAAGCTGAGCGGATTATTTGTGAGCACCAATCCTGCTGCCACACCAACAAATGCAAAAGGCAGTGCAGTTAAAATAAGTAACGACTGCAGCAGACTCTTGAACAATACTGCCATCAAAATAATCATGCTCAGGAACAACGGACCCGCTGCTTTCCCCATAGATGCAAACGACTCTTGGTTCTCTTCTTCCTGACCAAAATCAAATTGCAGGACATCTGCACTCAAGCCATAGCTCTCTAGCCGTGACTGACTAAACTCAGCAACAACGGCATCTTCTGCAAGCGTCACGAGCGCCGAAACGTCTTTTGCGTCAAATCCTGCACTCACGCTCAACACCTGTACATCGCCGACTCGTTGGACGATACGAGCAGGCGTCACACTCACATCTTTCATGCCAGCCGTGGTCCCATCAACACGCGTCAATGTCACTTGCTCAATAAACGCTGCAAGATCTTGTGTCAGCCGTTGTGCCGCGGCGAGGTCATCGCCGACCTTTACTTCGACATTAAAATTACCTTCTGGAGGCCCCACTCCTGCTGACTGCGCGACAATTTGTGCTTCCGGGTAGTTGTCTGGTAACTCTTCCTGTAATTGTCGTGCGATTTCTACTGCTGTCCGCTCGCGACTATCGATACTATTCAACGTAATTATTGCACCGAAACCGCTACGGTTCGCAACAGTCTGTGAAAGTAACGTAATTTTCTCCAGATCATTTCCGACAATTTGTTGCACATCTGCAAGCATTTTGTCAGCAAATGCTTCAGTTGCATCAATAGTGGCCGAATCTTGCGCTTTCATTCGAACCTGTAAAGATACCTCAACCCCGTCTTTTGGCGCAGGAAAAATATTAAACTCAACTGTTCGTAGTAGCAAGCCTCCAACAAACAACAGTGCACCGATAAGAACGACTGCGTGTAGTTTGACTGAGATACTACGTGTTTTTGACTGCGTCGACCAAAGGAGTAAACCTGCGAGTTTTTGCCCTGCCTTCTGCTCAAGTCTCCCCACTATACCACTACGATGTTTAACATCTCGTTTTCGCACATATGAAAGCCACATAAAGAGCGGGATAAATACGAATGACACGGCAAGGCTGACGAGTAAACTAATAATTATCGTGATTGGAATCGCTCGTATAAACTCTCCGAGTATCCCGCCTATGAACAACATCGGTGCAAATGCAAGAATAGTGGTAAACGTCCCGGTTGCTGAGGCTCGCACTACTTTTTGCAGCGAACTCGCTACAACTTCTCTAAAGTTTTTACTCTTTTTCAGTTCTGCATCGATCGCTTCAACCATGATAGTTGTATCGTCAACAATAAGTGCGAGACATAAAACGAGTGAAAACAGCGTAATAGTGTTTATGCTATAGCCAATGAGGTTCAAAATACCGATAGTAACCGCAATAGTGGTGGTCATCGAAACTGCAGTGACAACAGAAGCACGGAGTGAGATTAAAATAAAGCTCACGACAAGCACCACCACTAGTCCTTCGAACAAATTCCGCTGCAATCCAGACACCTGTTCTCTGATACTTTCGGCGAAGTCTACCGCTATTTCACTATCTGCGCCGATATCTGCGGCCGGTTCACTATTGAGTACAGCAGCAACCTGGTCATACAATTCAAGCTGGTCAACGTTCGCAACTCCTGCGACGCCTACCGCGACTGAAGGGAGTGGCGACTCTGTCTCGCGATCAAAAAATCGGTCAAAACGAACCTGCTGTGAAATCACTTCACCAGTTTCTATATTTTCTAATTGTTCGAGCGATGTGTAGGCACGGACTTCTGCAGCAAGAGGCACCTTATCTTTCAATAAAGGGACAAGCCTCTCTGCCGCAGCATCGAGCTCTTCAACACTTAGATCGTTTCCATGTACACTCCCTAAGAGGTCGTCACCTTCAGGCGTGAGCTTACTCGCATTAACCTTGATAAACACCACTTGTGCATCTGAAGGAAGCGTATCTCCTATTCGTTCTTTTAACTTATCAAGTGACCCTTGCACGTCGGTGCCTCGTTCGTATGATATCTGCAACGTCGCACCTTGATCAGTTGATTGTGTCGCGATGTCTTTTACAGACCCGTCTTGTTTCGCAGCACGTATAAGCGGCAGCGCAAATTGAGTATCGACTTCTTCCGGTGACCGCTCAAAGCTGACGACTTGCACTATCCCAAGAGGCACTTCAACACTCGGAAAACCTTCTTTTCTCATGAATACGGTATAGCTCAATGCACCGTAGACTAATACAATGAGCCAAATAGCGATCGTAACAAATTTCTTGTCATAAAAGAACAGCCCAATCTTTTGCCATATATTCATACTTGAACGACTTTTTGCTCTCGCCATTGTGTTTAACTCCTAATCTTACTGATAGTGTAGCATGCATGAGTATGCCGCTACTGTGTGATTCAAACGTTTTTTAGCCTAAAATGCCAAACTTAGCGAGGGCCTTCGTGCGCTCTTCTGCAGAACGCGCCGTCTGAACAGCAAGCAGTTTCGCATAGATGCCGTCCTGCGACGCAAGTTCTTTTGGCGTTCCGTACTCTGACACTTTGCCATCTTTGAGCGCCACAATCATATCAACATTTTGAATAGTACTCAGTCGATGAGCGATAATTATTGTCGTTCGGTCGCTCATTAATCGTTCAAGTGCTTCCTGCACAAGCAATTCTGACTTGCTATCAAGGCTACTTGTGGCTTCGTCCAATATCAGTATAGGTGCGTTTTTCAAAATCGCACGAGCAATTGCAATACGCTGTTTCTGACCACCCGATAACTTCAGCCCGCGTTCACCAATCTCTGTCTCGTAACCATGTTCAAGTTTATCGATAAATTCATGCGCGTTTGCAGCTCGTGCAGCTCGTGCTACCTGCTCATCGGTTGCTTTAGGGTTTGCATAAGCGATGTTTTCACGGATCGTACCGCTAAACAAACTCGGGTCCTGAAAAACAACACCGATATTCTCTCGCAAACTTTTTTGTGTTACTCCATGTATGTCTGTGTCGTCAATGGTGATACTGCCTTTTGTTGGTTCATAAAGTCGCAGTAACAAATTTGTCAATGTTGTCTTTCCTTCACCGCTCTCACCAACTAACGCAATTTTGCTCCCAGGCTCAACAGCAAACGACACACCGCGAATCACTTCGTGCGTCTCGTCATATCCGAAGCGAACATCTTTAAATTCTATGGTTGCTTTTGACACTTCAAGCGCTTGTGCGCCTTTATCATCCACTATAGCCGGCGTCAGTTCCATAATCTCAAAATAATCACGACTATCAGCCACCGCCTTTTGTGTTTGTTCGACAAGCCAACTAATCGTAAAAATAGGGATTCTGATGTTCATCGCATAGAGCATCAACGCAACTGCCTGTCCGGGACTCACCACTCCGCGAGCAGCTTGATAAAAAATAAACGCGTACACCGCATAAAAAATGACATTTAGCACGACTCGTCGCTTTATATCTTGGATATGCCAATGCTTTGATTGTGGGATGTTCGTTTTCTCAACAATTCTAAAATGCTTATCAAAGTAACCAAGTTCGCGTTTTTCCTGTACATAGCTTTTCACGACCTTCACCTGACCAATTGATTCGGCAAAACGACCTGTCGCGATATCGGTATGTTCGTTTTTAGTTTTTTGATAGTCTTGCCATTTACCGCTACTTCGAACAGTCAGCCAAATAAATATTGGGTACAGCGCAAACAACATAACTGCAACTTGCCAACTATAGAGAGCGATTGCTACAAGACTAAATATCGTAGAAAAAATAAACTGCAAAAAGTTATTTGTCATTGCATGAATAAACCCAGTTACCTGCACAATAGAACGGTTCAATCGGTTGATTATCTTACCAGTAAGCTCAGTATCAAAGTAACTCTGAGGGAGCTGCATGAGATGAGCGTAGTAACGACCACTCAATATTTTTTGTAATCGTACTTGAATCTGGTCTCCAATAAAGCCGTTATAGTTCGATATAAACGTTTGTGCAAGATCGATAGCAAAAATACCTGTCGCAAGCCATAAAACATAGCTCAAATTGGTTGTTGTCCCATTCCGAATTTCGTCAATTGCCCATCCTGACAATAATGGGACGAGGATCGAACCGATTGATAAAAGCGTGGTGCAGATTGTGATTATTGCGTAGCTTGCACGCAGCTCCCACCCCGCTGAGAGAATTTTTAGTATTTGCTTCATATGCACACAGTATATACCAAACATTGATTTTTTTAACATAAGTGATATAATATTTATATATGGCGACACTATTTACCGATGAAGTTATCTCTAGCCCTGCCGAATTTGCACAAGGGTCATTAGCAGAGCTTGACGCACTTCATGCAGCTCATTACATCAAATCAGGTGGTCGCGGTCCACTTATGGCAGCAGTATGCGCACCAAACGTCGATGTACTTGTCACAGAACACGTCCCAGATAGCATTGGGCTACCTGACGAACACTACCAAGTACCTATTTTCGGTGACCTATATCCTATAACTAAAGATAGCTTTGAAGCTGACGGTAAAACATATAACACCTACACGTATCTATCTGCTGTTGCCACTAATGAAATGCTCGAAAATGTTGGACTAAAACCTGGTGAAGATGTCGCTCGATTCAAACTTATCAAAGCTGGTAACTTCACGCTGAAACTTATTCACGATCTCATGAAAGCTGGTGAGCATGGCGTTTCGTCTGATCCTATTTTTATGGACCACGATAGACGGTCTACCCATGGGCCGGGGGTACTGACGATGCACCCTAAGATTTTTACCACCGCTCGAGAAGCCGCAGTAGCGACAAGCCCAGAGAGCAAAAAAGGGCGAAAGGTAGCAAGCGACTTTCACGATACCACGTTCCTCCTCACTACCCTCGTGAATAGAGTGTACCAAGATAAAACGACCGCACAATCTGAAGCATTTCACGCACCCGTCTTTAGCCTGCGGAGTCCTCTAGGAAGGTTTCTACCCTTTGGTCGACTCCCCCTTTTAAAACATGCGATGCTCGGGTCATTACAAGCAGAACACTATGAACAGCTCGAAGAGCTCGTCGCCACATACAGAAGTAAAACGGAGCAATTATGAGTGAAACGTCTGGTGAATTAGCTGATAGGCTGAGATTGCGACACAGATTAGACCAATTTTTTGCAACCCTCGATGGTGTACGCGCCGATACACATGACAGAGAATTGTTAATACTTGTTACAGAGCATCTTCAAGCAGAATCAGATGCAGCTGTTTGTACTGTTGATAACGACGAAGAAACCCGGTTGCTTATCAGGGAGCAACACGTCAGGGCATCCCAAGAAACGGCGAAAATTCCAGATTTTATTTCTCCAGAGCAAGAAGATGGTGTTGCAAATGCTATCTGCGAGCTCGCGGAAGCCTACGACGTTGATCCATGCGACTTTCTCAGCCTCCCTACAACCTATGTCGAACAAGAACGGGATAAAATTGATACGTCAGCAGTATTCGTCGCTTTGAATTCTCCAGAGGGCATAGTCGCCCGCTCTCTTTCCGACATTCAGCGACTCCGTAGACAACACCCACAAAGAGATGCAGGTGCTTTTGCAACTGAGGAGCGCATCTATCAGCTCTACGCAGGGCAGCCGCAACAATCACTCATTGGTGCAACTGCCTTAAGTGGTGAAGCGCTAATCAATGGTCTCATGCCAGTCATGGACTACACTAACGCAGGTATTCATATTGCGGCGACACGTCTCATAGAACCAGGCAGTCAAGCTGTTGCTTTTCGTCCTGGGCTCATCATTGGCTCAAACGGAATCATATATTAAAAAACCGAGCGGTAGTATCGCTCGGTTTACGGAAGCTTCCCGTGTCTCCACTTGTCTTCCACTACTATAGTAATAGATTTAAATAAACTCTGCTGTGATTGTTATCACATGTTACTAGATTGCTGTGTTATATTGCGTGTCAGCCTGCACAAGCCGTAAACCTGTCTCTTGCATTACCTGCTGCTCTTTATGCGCAGCTTTGTCAAACTCGATACCTGAGACATGATGATTGTACTCGTCGACTCCTGCCACGAGACGACCAGCGAAAAATAATGCACTCGCACCCAATAGTGTTTTTGCAGTTCGTTCCATCCCAATCAATTCAGCTCCAACAGCACCCATAAGCGATACAGCTGAAAGTCCTTCAGTAAGTTTCTTAGCAAAATCGCTATTGCTTGCATACTCTTTATGGAGAGTCGCAAGTCGTTGGAAACTTTCAACTCTTTTAGCTGTACCTGGTCCCGCTGATGAATTCACTTTGTTTTTTTTATTTTGTTCGTTTTGTCTTCTTTTGTGCTGAGTGTATAGTGTGTTTTCAAACATAATTTTGCTATTATATTATATATTTTGTCTTTTGTCTACTACTTGCTCCCACGGAAGTGCTGGTTTACCAAAATGCCCGTATGCAGTCGTTTGCGAATAGATCGGTTGTTTTAGTTGCAAACCCTCAACAATACCGCGCACACTTGTATCAAGCAAACCCTCAACGAACACATCTATTTCATGTAATTCGACAGTCTCCGTCCCAAATGTTTCGAACGCCTGCATCATTGGAATGGCACGACCAATAACATATGCAAGTGCAACTTCACATTTAGTTGCAAGACCTGCCGCGACAATATTTTTTGCAATGTAGCGTGCAGCATATGCGGCCGACCTATCTACCTTACTTGGGTCCTTTCCTGAAAAAGCCCCACCGCCGACGCGCGCGTAGCCACCATACCCATCGACAACAATTTTTCGTCCAGTTAATCCTGCGTCAGTATCTGGTCCAGGTATATGCCACAGACCGGTCCCGTTTATGACGACGTTTTCATCATCAATAGTATACCCATACGCTAATAGCACTTCGTCAATCACTTCACGCTTTATAACCGTATGCACCTCCTCTGCTGACGTTTGTTCGTCATGAGCGACCGCCATCACCACTTTTTCAACTCCAATTGGTTTACCTTTTTCGTAGCGGACTGTTACTTGGCTTTTACCGTCTGGCCGCAAAAACGTAATTGCACCTGACTCACGTTTTTCATCAAGGGTACGTGTCAAAGCATGTGCAAGTGTAATAGGCAATGGCATTAACTCAGGTGTTTCATCGCACGCGTAACCAAACATCATCCCTTGGTCCCCCGCCCCGTCGTTATCGACACCCATTGCGATCTCAGGCGATTGTTGGTGAATATTATTATCAATTGGTGAGCGGTCAGAAAAGTTCCAGTCAGGATTCGTATACCCGAGTCTCGCGATAGTTTCCCTCACCACTTTATCGAAATCTACTTTTGCACTTGTTTTAATTTCTCCAAACAAGCCAATCTTAT
>CAYNWE010000005.1:18219-19998 GCA_964400855.1 uncultured Candidatus Saccharibacteria bacterium | reverse complement strand
CTAGATTGCCTTGGAATACGTTATCTTGAGCGCTGGCATTGTAGATGGAGAAGTCACCTGTTGGAATGATGTTCGTGCCAAGGAGGACTAGGGTAGAGTTCGTGAAAGCAGTTGTAAACGCGTCTATCTGGATTCCTGCACGATCGTTAATTGTTCCGAAAGGATTCGAGAAGTTAACAATTTGAACACCAAACGCTTCGTCAATTATGCCTGTACCGTTACCAGAATTCTGAACGGTGAAACGTCCACCGACTGCCATACCAAGCGTGCCACTTGTTCCCGTGTACGTTCCGAGTCCGTAAACACCACCGATTGTCGCACTCGTAAGATTTGTGGTAGAAGTACCTTGTGGGCCGAAGACACCACCAAAATATGTACCGTTTGCTGCTGAGCTTGGAGTAACATTACTAAATGTCTTGAAGGCATACTGTAACTCTCCTGCCCCTGTTGCATAACCTAGCGTACCTGATGCCTGAATGATTGAACCGCTGTCAGAAGCGCCTGCGTTAGAAGCAACGTTTAATCTACTATTTGCAGCTGAGGTGGTGCCGATGCTCACAAAATCAGAACTAGCATCAACATAAAAAGTCGAGGTATCGACCGATAGATTACCAGTGAAATTTGCCGCACCCGTACTATCTATAGTCAGTCTATCAGTGCCGTTGCTTTCTAAAATAGTACTGTTTGCATTATTACTACCTATGCGTACGGTACCATTCTGACCATTGTTGAGGATATCGCCCGTTCCACCAACACCTGCACAGTTACCACTTGTCAAACAAACGGTGCCATCTGCATTCGGAAGCGTGATTGTACGATCGGCTGTTGGATCGGTAACGGCGATGGTTGTTTCGAATCCGTTATCTGTTGCACCCTGGAATACAAGTGGTGAGCCACCAAGGATTTGACTAGTGAAAGTAATTCTATCTGTTGTTGCGTTACCAATTGTCGTGTTACCTTGTACGGTCAGGTCACCAGAGAAGGTTGGGCTATTTGATACTCCAATCGTCACCGTGTCAGTCGCTGTCACCACCACGTCAATGTTGCTGCCATCAACGAAGGTAAAGACGTCACCATTGCCGATGTTCTGGGTAGTGGTGCCGTCAGTAATATCGAAGTCGTAGGAGATACCAACCGTGCTTGGGTCTACCCAGGTAAAGCCACCAGTCGCACTATCGAAGGTCATGACATAGTTGTCGGTTGGTGCGTTAGTGACTTCAAGGTCAACTTCTTCGATGGTACCATCGACAATTTCACTGCCTGAGATATCTGCACCTAAGATAGCTGCAATCGTAATCTCGTCAGTTGTACTATCACCAGAGATACTGATGCCACCACCGTCAAGGAGCGTTAAGGTATCGCTCGTGCTGTCTGCGACTGGGTCTGTCCCGGCTGGGGCGTTAATAGTACTGAACGTATTTGTACCAGAGCCAGTGGCATCAAGTGCACAAGCCCAAGCGCTACCGTTCCACTTAATAACATCACTTGAGCCACAGCCGTTTTGGCCGAGATCAGCGAAGAGGATGGTACCGTTAGTAATTTCACCCGTGTCGATGGCAGTACCAAGGGTGGCTTCAAGGGTAGTCCCGTTAAGGGTAAGACCAGTCCCGGTTAGGTCAGTTAAGGTATCGCCATTAAAGATAAAGTTATCGCCAACTTGAAGTGTCAGTCCACCGTTTAAGGTCGTCAGGCCACTAATGGTTGGGGTACTTGAGAGGTTGACTGTCACCGTGTCAGTCGCTGTCACCACCACGTCAATGTTGCTGCCATCAACGAAGG
>CAYNWE010000005.1:0-18119 GCA_964400855.1 uncultured Candidatus Saccharibacteria bacterium | reverse complement strand
CGTTTTGGCCGAGATCAGCGAAGAGGATGGTACCGTTAGTAATTTCACCCGTGTCAATACTAGAACCAAAATCATTAGCAAGGTTAAGCGTGACTGTTCCACCAAGTGATACTGCCCCACCACCGCTAAGGCCTGTGCCGGCAGAAACAGTGAGACTACTATTTGCAAGGTCAGCATTTGCTAGGCTCCCATCAACCACCTCCGCACCACTCACTGTGTTGCCAAGTGTCGTTTCTAAGCTCCCAGCATTCACCTGCAAACCAGTACCGACGAGGTCGGTTAAAGTGTCGCCACCGATAATAAGGCTTGTTAGTGTGAGGCCGTTAAATGTTGGCGATGAACTTGCTGCAATATCTTGTGGCGTAGAAAGTGTTATTGTTGCGCCACCAGATGCAACACTCACTTGGTTTGCAGTGCCCTGCAGTGTCAGTGCACCGACTAGCGCATTGAGTGAACCAACACCGCCACCGCCACCAGGAACGGGCTGCGTTGCTGCATTTGTAATACGGCCATCAGCGTCCACTGTAAATACTGGATAATTAACTCCGTCACCATATGTCCCTGCTACAACAGAAGTGTTAGCGAGTTCTGCCGGGGTCACTGTGTTGGCATTTAGGTCTATGATACCTGAATTATCTATTGAGACATCGCCACTAAGTGAGACGAATTGTGGGACCCCAGAGGCATTTGCAAGCAATAACTGACCTGAGAGAGGAGTATTAGTGACACTGATTGCACCGGCACCAGCACCCAAAAGCAACGCGTTATTTGCAAACGTTGAACGACCGGTTCCACCGTTTGCAACCGAAAGATCAGATCCAAGCGTGAGCCCTGCAAATGTCGGAGAAGCAGTCACTGCGAGGTCTTGAGGGAGCTCGACAGCGTCAGGGATAGTTGGGAAGGCTGGGATGACTGGGATATCTGAGATTTTTGCGTAACCACAGTTGTTTGTCGCGAAACAAATCTGGTCATCTTCATCGAGAGAAACAATTTGCCGATACCCTGTACCATCATAGAGACGCAAGCTGTTTGCTGTTTTGTCGAAGTAGATTTGACCGCTTACCGCCTCAGTTGGCTGTAGCGACGGGCTGACTACAATTGCACCATTGGCTGTCAATTTCTCGTTGAAAACAATTTCAGTAATTGTCCCATCGGTTTCAAACACTGCGATTTCAGGCAACTTGTTTGTCTGGACCATGTTTACTGGGTTGGTTTTGTCGAGGTTTTCTTTCTCAACATCACGCGCGCTCAAACGCCATGCCATTAACGCAACAAATAGCAAGATAACCGCCGCAGGTACCAAAGCAATGGTCAATACTCTCCGTCTCACTCCTTTTGCCATATACTTTCCGTCGACAAATGTTTGGCCGTCAAATTGAGACAATGAGTCTTCACCACCCTCAACAATCGGAGTTGGTATTTCTGGCATGACTGTTTCATTTTTTTTGTCGAATAACATACGCCTAGACCACCAACACGACATACGTTAATGCCGTCCCTATGATTAAAACAAGCACCGATAGACCTGAAACGTGCAGTAGGCTCTTGTATATTGATGCCGACGCCATAGGGTTACGACCAATCGAAATAAAACTCCCTCTGATTGACGATACAATGAACATACTTGAAACAATAAGCGTCACGAGGAACAATATTGAGCTTGCAAGCACTTTTGCAAATGATACCTGCCTACCAGCAACACTACTTAACACCTGCTCAATCCCAGTTGGAACCTGCGTCAGCTCTTCAATACCTTCTTTGTCGAACAGACGAACCTTAATAACGTCTACATTTATGTTTTTTGTCCCATCAGCTGTCTTAATATCACCATATTGTTTTGATTCAGCCCTATTGAAATCTTCTACTGCTACTCCAAGAAGCTTCTGCTTGTTCGATTCAGCTGACTTCATACCGATGCCTTCTAGCCAAGAGGCACCCACAAAGTCGCCTTTTGTAACACCACCATTTGCATCACTGACGTAGACGTCTACTTCTCCACTCAAAGCAACAGTTGTCTTTGAACCTTCTTTTATAAATGTCACGGAGTTTTGATTCTCTGATACCGTGACCCCGAGCAGATACTCGCTGTTATTTAACGTACTAAGTTCAATACCGTCTGGGCGCTCTTTGTCTATGCTCACCAAATAACCGAGTTCAATATTGCTCCCAGAAGTAAATTGTTCACCAATCAACCCTGCGGCAGACACAAATGCCGTGCTTTGTACCAGACACGCCAAAAACACAGCCATGGCTGTGTTTTTCCCTGTTAAAGTTGGGAATTTTGGTGTTTTTTTGCCGTACACCAGGCGTTTTTGCCTAGTCATTTTTGTTGTTTTTGTGGTTTGTTTGATCTGTTTTTGTGTATTTGCAGACCTACATGAAAGTGTATAAAGATTTTATCCAAAGTACAAGTGTTTTTGTGTGTAGTTTTTTTAGTTATCCACAGTTTTTTATAAATAAATAATTAGTTTTGTTACATCCGATATGCCCCACAGTACAAAGAAAAATGTAACTTTAATTACAACATATGTTGTCAGTCTTCAGCAGCTGGGGCGAGACTCAGGATATATGCAGCCCACGTATCATCTAGTAACTTCTCTGCGGAGCGAATTGAGATAAGTGTGTCGTTTTTGATCGTAAACAATGACTGCACTCGTGTTTTCTCGTCGAGCCCATGGTAAACAAACGCTTCATCTATTTGAATAATGTCTGTAGCTTGAAAGTTCTTTGCTATCTTTTCGAGCTCGACATTCGGGGCACTTTTAAACGACTCCGGCAACTCCTGTTGTGTTACTTCCACCTCTATACCTTCTACGGTGTCTTTATAGGTATGTAGCAGCTGTCCATTTGGTGTTTTGCGCGTCACTGCCACAAGCTCTTTTTTGTCTGCCGGATATAAAACAGCAAACGTTGGCTTTTCGTCTGTTTTACCATCATCGGCAGCTGGACCATCGCTACCCGCAACAGACGACGCCCCTAAAGATTGGGGCGAATCGTTCCCTCTGTTATTACTACCAATAACGATATATCCAGCAAGAAAGACGAACGCTAGAACGCCTAAGACGTTAGTGCGCTTCTTTTTAAAATTAAATCGACTCAATACAGCCTTGTTGAGCTTCAATTTGGTAGTTTTTTTATTTGTTTTGTTTACTTTCGATTTAATAGTGGCCGTTTTTTTCTTGACGACACTTATCAGTTCACTAAATAACGACTCTTCTTCCGGCCCCAGCTGCCAGCGTTCTTGAGAGAGGCGCTTTTGTTCTCTCCAAACATGTCCAATGTCGCTTCGTTCAGAGGGTCTTGTTGTCGCAAGACGCTTCCTCACTGATTCATCATTGAGCCCGATATAACTTCTTCTTTTCTGCTGCACCACAATTCCTTCTATTTCAGTATACTACGGCAATGGACACTGTGCGTCGACAGATTGTCGACATGGTGTATCGAGAGGTTGAACTTCTCCGCCGGTGAAGGTTTTGCCGTGGCGGAGACGTTTGCTTGGATCAGAAGTGAAGAATAGAGACAAATCAGAAATTGTTGGACCGCGATTAACGTCTTCTGGGTATCCAAAAGTCTGAGACGCGTCAATACTTACGTAGAAGAAGTAATAGCGTGCACAGTTGGTATTGCCTCCCCCGGCAGAGTATGTTTCGGCTGAGCCAATAGTTCTAGACGTGCTGACAGTTAGCTGAGTTGCGCTGTCCACGCTGACAATCGTAGCAGATGTACCGTCTTGATACGTTATCACTCCACCCTTAAGATCGTTTGTCGTCCACGTTGTTCCAGAGCCCGTAACGGTAGTGCCAGACTGAGTTATCGTACCGGTACTATACGTCGATCCATTGCGCGCCGTAAACGTTGCGACATCTCCGAGTGTCACATTGCCGTAGTTCGTTTCCCTGCCCCATGTTGTCATGACCGGCATCGTTGCACTGGTACCGCAATCTTCGTTTGGATTTTGTTGCAGCGTATACGTAGATGGGGGTGTTGTTAATACCGAGTCGCTTCCGGCAGTTGTCGGATTGATATCATGCATACTACGATATTTTGCCTGCCAGCGTGCACCGATAGAGTTATCGAGGCCATTCATAAGCCACGAAGTCGGGAACACATCTGTGTCAGTGTCAATTAGCCGAGAGTACGAAGCCACCTGTGGTTGAGAATACAAAGCTGTCTGCACTACTTTATTCGCCCCTGTGTAGGTGAATGTTGAAGGTGGCCGAACAGCAATAGTAAAAGCGACACCTGGGTTGGTTGGTGTCACAGTATAAGAGCTCGGGTCATAGCTCGCAGCGTTTATCTGACGTAGAGAAGAAGAGACGCTTGCGTCAGAAGCGGCACTCCCATAGCTGGTATGGTACCCAAGCTCCATCGCAGGATATGCTGTAACGCCTGTAAATGCACCTCCGGCAACGTATGATATCCATAACGTGTTCTCTACGTCCCAGCCTGTAGGGTTTGCACTTGGAGGATTGTGCGTTGTCGAACTAGCCGTAGCAGCAGCCGTTGGTATTTCGACACTAGCTATGTTGCCTTCCCATTTTGATGCAGGAATTCTAATGACTTGAGCCGCTGCTTCTTCGCTTGCAGCACCCGTACTAATGTTGACATTGGTGCCATCTTCCGTTCCGGCCGCATCTTTTACAAATACTGAGCCTGTCACATTTGTACCTTGAGTTGCGGTACCATTTGTAGGACGAGTCCAGCCTGCTGGTACAGTAGGGGCTGTATTTCCATCCGTTGTGTAAAGAATAACCAACAGGTCACCTGCGTCAACCGTTGCCGGCATAGTGACGTTTTGAGATGTCGCACCGGTGCTGAACGTCTGAGTGTTAATAGAGATCGGAGCTGGCGAGACACCGCAGGCACCGCCCAATAGGTATAGTTTGCCGTTTGCATATGACACGGAGTTACCATACCGCTCACCAGAATATTTTGTGTTTGTTTCGTACCATTCACCAAGGCCAGTGGCATTGTTTCCGCTGCTGATTGTTGTATTCGCGCTAATTGGAGCCTGCAGGGTGTTCGACGAGCAATCTCCTGGAGAGCTTCTCCCCCCAACAAGATACATGTAGCCGTTAGCAGCAAAGCCATCAGCCTGGGAAATTGGCTCAGGCAAACTCGTGGTATACGACCATGCCCCAATCGAGCCGTCCAGTATCGTATAGCCCGACGATGCCGGCTCGGTTTTTGATACGCTCACTGTCATTGATGTGGCAGACGGCACAGTTAAGATTGTCGCAGTTTCACCGTCACGGTATTGCAAAGTTGAGCCTATCATTGCTGATGTCCAGGATGTACCAGTACCGGTTACTGTCGATGTACCGGATTGCTGTATAGTCCCCGTTTTGTAGCCAATTGAGGCAAACTGTACGTCATTTAAATAATTAGTGCCATCATATCCACCTAAAATATAGAGGTTGTTAGCGTAGGCTATCGTTGTGTGGCCACTTCTGGCAACATTGAACGACGTCAGTGTTGTCCAGGCACTAGTCATCGCCCCACCAGAAGTCATTTTGGGGCTTACGTATACGACACTAGACACTGCTCCACCTGTTTCTGCGATACCACCGGTCACATAGATACGGTCGTCCCACGTCGATGCGCTATGCTGGGTACGACCATCTGGCAAATCAAACGATGAACTAACAGTCGCCCATGTGACCGCTCCCGCTGCCGGAGTAGCCCAATAGACTTCAGGTCTCTCATCCGTCGCGGTATTGCTCTGTCCCCCGATATAGTAGAGTGTACCGCCCGCTGATTCGAGCTGTCCCCAGGCACGTGCAGCCGGTAGGTTACCTCCAGCTACCCAGGCAGTACTCAGAGCACCATAGCTATCAATTGCAGCGTATTGCACGCTGTCAAGTGTCGTAGTACAGATTTCTGCAGTTGTCGTACAACCACCAGCAACGTATAAATAACCGTTCAATATAGCACTGCTTGCACCCATTCTATCGGTAGTGAATTGATTAGCGCTAGCCGCATAGCTTATCGGCGTACCGCTGTCATTGTTGTATAGCTGGAATGTCTGTACTTCTGGCTGCATGGCTGTGCATTGATCCGGAGCCGCCCCTGTACCACAGCCACCAATCGCATACACGTAGCCGTTACTGACGATAGCACGCAGATCCCAACGTGGTGTCACCACGACACCTGAACTATCAAAATTGCCCATGTCACCGGTACTGACATCAATTTTGGCAAACAAAAGATCTTGCAGTGATGCAGTACCGCTATAGCCGGCCAGCGAATATATATAGCCGTTATAGCCGAATGCCACGGCACGACGACGCACTGGATTCATCTGCCCAGTAGTGAATTGCCAAACACCACCGCTTGATGCAACGATGTTATTTGAGGCGTCAATCGATGCATAAATAGTATCTTTACGGTTACCTGAATAGGTAATGCCGCATGGGCGATTGTCATCACCAGTACCTCCGACATCTACTTCCGTACACGCTCCACCAACTAAATAAATTCTGTTGGCATATACCGTACCAGCCATCAGCCCTAGCCCCTGACTACCGGCGTTGACATTATCGGCATCAATCTGTAGCTGACCCGTTGTTGTACAGCCAGACAATGCACCGCTGAAATTGATATTACATTTGATAACATCTGTATAGTAACTACCACAGCCAATACCGTCAGCTGTCGCGCCTCCACCACCTCTGCAACCACCTAGCATATAATAGTTCCCTGGAGTAGTTCCTGCCGAGGCTGGATTAGCGCGGGTGAAAGTATACATATAGCCTCGTTCGTCGTCGCTCGTACCGCTTAGCCCCAAATTGGTATTCATATCTTGCGCAGTCCACGCACCATACAGTGAGCCATCAGCGTTCAGGCTAACCCGCCACACATCATTCTGCCAGTCACTACCTGTTGTGCCACCCGCAACATATATAGTGTTGTTAAAAACACTTGCACTGGCTGCCGATAACCCGGTCGTACCGTTCAAGGTCCTTGTACTATCCACACACCATAGGCTGTTCGTCACATACGTACCACCGGTACAGACGCTCGGCTTGGTCATTTTGCCCTCTGAATCAAGTGACGCATACATGACGTTGCCTGATGATTGCGCCGTTCCTCCATTTTCACATACGTTGTTAGCTGCAACATTCGTACAGCCACCTATGTTGTAAATAAAACCGTTATTGATCACTATAGCACTACTCATTTGACCACCTTGCTGTGCGCCGTCACCCGCTCCTGGTAAATCGCAACTGACTGGGCTCCCACCACTACACGGTGCTGTGTTGGCGGGTTCTGAGTTACGAACGGTTGATGCGTCTCCTGCTGGGTTAACTGCACCGTATTCAACATTACGATGCGTGGCATAGCATACACCTGTGGACGTGTTCTGCCTGTTACAGCCACCCGACCTATATAGGCCACCCTGCCAAGCTATAAAAGAATAGCCGATACGTTGGTTACTGAGCGAAAGGATTTGGTTCCATGGTGCCAAGGTGCCGTCAGCATTAATGCTCGCGAGCTGGATATCACTTGCAACTGTTGAGCAGTAGCCACTTGTTAGCGCGCTACAGCCTCCGGCTATGTACATATACGCACCCCATACACCCGTCATCTGACCTCCAAATGACGCTCTTGCTGTGGTAAAACTCGTCGTAGCTTGCCACGTGTTCATCGTGCCGTCACTATTTAGTTTGCTGTAATAATTTGTAGCGAGTAGTGTGCCGCTGCTGTTACCACCTATCACGTACATAACGTCGTTGTATATATGGACTGAATGCCCAAATCTAGCGCCAGGAGTCGTGAGGTTTTGCATGCCCGAAGTAGACCATGGGCCAATATCACCGGTAGGCAAAAAGTCTGCAACTCTGACATCGTTTATACTTGTACCCGTAGTATTCCGCCCGCCAACCATGTAGAGCTTGTTTTTGTATGCAGCGATTGACGTATATGACAATGCTGCAGGTAGCGTATTAGTCGAGACATACCAATATGCAGGTGTCCCTCCTGTGGGGTGCCACAGTTGCGGTTCTCCGTTGGCACCGAGTTTGGCTATCCAGACTGTTGAAGTCGCGTTAGCTGCTGTCCCATCAGGTGTACCACCAAGTGCATATAAGTAACCATTATAGGCGACCATCGACATGCCAACTCTGTTAGCCGGTAGGTTATAGGCTGAATTACTGCACCAACCGCTACATGCTCCCGTACCAGGGTTAGGGCTATCAATAGCAAGCGTTGTTGGGTTAAACTGCGCCCACTCGACACTATTTTGATATCCTGCAGTTACCGTTGCGGGGCGAATAGCAATCGTCGAAGCACCATAGGTGTCATTTAATAGTCCATCACTAACAAGGGATACTGTCCCTGGTGAGCTTGCTGCTAATGGCGGCTGATCGACCGTCATAGAGACGAGTGCTGCCGTTGCTGCTCCACCGCCTGCAGTACTAACGCCTGAGTATACTTTAGTGTGACCATTTGGTAGCCATGTATAGTCGCTCGGTGCATCGGCATTTATACCGGCAGCTCTGATAACAAGTGTTGCGTCATGCGTAGGAGCAGAACCGGTGTTAGGGAGTAGTGGGACACCAGCTGCACCACCATTATCTCCAGTGCCTGCGGTCCCACTGATAGGAGAACCGGTATTGAACCCTTTTATACGTAGTATGACTCCTGACCATTGCTCTGCCGTCGTCGCAACATTCCACGTATATGAAGCTGCTTCGTTACCGCCTCCTGCATCTGTGCCCTCTTTATAGTATGCAGCGTGCTGTTGCAAATCTGCATATTCTGTCCAGCCGGATGGTGGCGTGACGCGGTTATTCCCATTCTTGGCTATAAGCGCTATATACAAATCGCCAGCTGGCCTTGTAGTTGGCATATCCATAGTAAACGTTAAACTATCTGAAGATTGAACAGTTGCTTGTTGGCCTGCTATATAGGGCATGGTCGGGTCAATTCTCCCGCCGGCGCGGTACACGAATCCACCCGCTGACGCTACTGAATGGTCCCACAGCCCAGCACTCATATCGACACTATCTACCCACCCGTCAATACGTGCACCTGTTGTTTGACTCTTTTGAATAAGCTCATTTGTTGTATCAAAGTCAACATTAGTTTCGTTATTACCCCGCATAAATTTACGAGCTGTCTCAACATAAATTGTCGGGTCAATGCTTAGTGGATAGCTCGCTGAATGTAGACCTGAAGTATGCAGTGAAAGAGTTGTCTCATTAAGCGAAAACCAAGCTCTCGCAGCACTCTGAGATTCACTTGACTCAATAATAAATGGCGCTGGAATCGTAAATAATAGGTTGTTTTTTTCACCATTTTCTCTCGCACTTTTTAAAAGCTCAGCATCCTTTTCAGTACCAGTCGAAACGTTACCAAGTAACGTGCTGTCCACACCGTATGCAGCGATAGAACCGTCGCCTTCAGCACGCAATTCAACCCCGGCAGGCAGTGTGATATCGTAGTCGAATTGCATTGCGTCATTTTTTGGCTTATCTTTTAAAATAATGTCTTCTTTTATGCCTGAACCTTTGAGTGTATACACTTTTAGTGCATTTTTACCAACAACTGGGTAAATTATCCTGTTTTGGTCTTTTTTAGGCTCTCCAACAGAAAAATTCGGTATTATTTTTATGCCGATATTATTAGTTGGATCGTTGAGCGTTACTGCACTATTATCTTTTTTAGATGCAAATGTTGCTGTTATCTTCGGTGAAATACTATCTCCGCTTGATTCGCTACCAGGAGTATAGCCTTCGTTAAATGTATATATCTCTTTCTGAACATCATAGGTTAATTTATCAGCATACGGTTTGATAGGGCTATCCAGCAGCTCAGAGTAATTAGCGATGTTATATTCTACTACTTTATTTTGGTTCTCTAGTATTGGCTGGAGCACAGAAAAAACAACAAGAGCAACGAGCGCGAAAGAAATAATCCTACTGAGTAGTCTGTGCCTCCGGACAAAGGATATGTAAGTTAGGCGCGCCATATGAAGGGTTGTACGCAAAAAATCTACCGTCTTATACTTTTCAAGACGCTCAACTTCTGCATGCGTCAGCTTATTTCGCTTTATGCGACGCAAACGACTCCACAACTTTTTGTGTATTTTAACCCCCATGGATAGGGTTAATTATAGCAAAAGCATAAGCAAAACAATAAATTGTTTTGCTTATAGCGGATAGCGGATATGGTATAGCGTTTAGGCTAGCTTCAGATTCTTATCTTTGACTGCATAGAAACGAGCATTTTCTGCACTTCTTCTAGAAGGCTCAGACAAGATGAATTATCTATTTCAAAAAGTTCTTTACAGAGTATGAGCTGGGTCTCTAGCTCGCATGCAGAACCATATGCTACCCCTAGAAATTGCAGGTACTCTTTTTTATTTCTACGACCGTAGCCTTCGGCTATATTGGACGGAATACTCACTGCACTTCTCCTCATTTGTGAAGAAAGTGCGAACAACTCATCTTTCGGCAGTTTTTTACATAGGCTATATACCTCTTTTGTGAGGGTCATCGCCTTTTGCCAAACTATTAAGTCCTTAAAACTTTTCGTACTAGTAGTATATGCATTTTCGGTCATAGTTTAACTATACGCTATACACTATCCGCTAAGCGCTTTACGCTTGCCCTAGCGGCCTGTTGTGGTGAAGCTAAGAGTTGAGACGTAAGCGTTGGCGTTGCTGTTTGCCTTCATGTTTATCTTGAAGATGATGAAGCTGCTTGCAGCGAAGCTACAGCCCGCTGAACCAGTTGCTTCGTTGCCGTTAACGCCTACTGATTGCCAAGTATTTGCGGTTGTCACCACTGTTGTTTCACCGGTACCACACTGGGTGACTGTTGAACCGTTACTGTTGAACATCTCATACGTAACTGCGGCGTTTGTCGTGCTGTCTGTTCGTGCGACGAGCTGGACTGTATCATCACTTGCGAAGTCGTTGAAAGTTGAAGGAAGCTGATAGGTAACATAGATTGAGTAAGTCTGTTGTGTCGCTTGTGGTGATGTCCATCGGTAGTAGTTCTTTGCCTGACCAGTTGAACACAACGTTGAGTTTACTGAGAGTGCAGTATCGTTTGAACAGAAGTCTGCGGTCATCGTACCTACGCCCGTACCGTTAAGTACTGCACCTGCGTATTCTGGGTTTAGGTTAACGATGTTATCTGGTGCGGCACCACATGCACCCCAACCGTCAGCTTCGTAACACTGGATACGGCCTGTTGAGGTGTCGTAGTACATTGAACCAAGGTAGGCTTCGTTGTTTGCTGCGATCGGCGCACCGTTTGATCGGTCTAGCGTGAACAATGTCACTGGACCACCTTTGTTCGCTCCACCAATTTGTACGTTATTGCTGTTGTTAGTGTTTAGGGTAATTGATAGTGCATCCACGTAGAATGTACGTGCAGTAGTATCACTTTGGTATATCACGAGGTCAGGGTTACTTATACCTGCACCAGGTGTTGTAAACAAGCAAGTAATCTTGGTCCACACGTTTGCGGTTGCAGTTTGCGTGTTGTAGTCAGTACAAGCTGCTGAACCTGACGGTACACCTGTACCACCTGCAGGCAAGAATCCAACGACGACACTTCCAGTCATAGTTGAAGTTGGCTGCATATAGAAGCTGACTAGATACTGGGTGCTGATCTGCGGAGTGATAGCCAAATTGTTCCTTAAACCAATGCCTGCGGTCGCCGATGTATCAACTTGAGCTGATCCAGCGGTATCATAGATGAAACTCGTTTCGTATGATTCTGTCGCCGTACCACTTGGCTGGTAATCTGTCCAGTTAGTTGCAAATGCCCCAGAGTTGTCGACACTACCGTCTGCTGCATGGTTTGCACTTGCGTTTACGTTCACACTCAAGTTATCAACGTAAAATGTTCGTCCAGTTGCATCAGTCTGCCTGATTAAAATAGCGTTACTAGAAGTAATAGTACCTGCTGCTGTAAAGCTACAAACAACTCTCGTCCATTGTCCGCTCGTTACTGTCTGGCCTGTTGCACACGTAGTAGTACCAGATGTCGTGCCATCTGGAGAGTATAGAACTTGAAGCGTTGAGAAATTAGTGGTGCCTCGAACAGCGAACGATACAGTGTAAGTTAACCCTGATGTAAGACTAGTTGAAAGACGGTTACTCAACCCATGATTTGTGGTTGTGGTAACAATACTGACTGACGCTTGGCCTGTAGCGACATTATCACCAGTGGTGGTATAGCGAGCACAGGTACCTCCTGTAGTTGTAGTCCATGTATTTGCAGGGAATCCTGAAGTACATGTCGAAGTCCCTGATGCCTCACCACCACCGTTTGTCGCGTATTCTGTTGCGTTGTTGTTGACTGTAAGGAGGTTCGAACCAATTGAAGTTTGAACCTCAAGTATGCCACCAATAATAGGTGTCGTCGCATTGTTACGAATCGTCAAACCGTCAGCTGCGCCACCAGGCGCGTTCAAGACAAGCTCTGCACCACCTGCAGAGGTTGCAGTATTGTTGTAGGCTGCCTGTAAGTCAGTTGAACTTGATGCACCAGCGGCGGTCCAGTCTGAACCACCCCATATCATGGTTGCTGTAGTGCTTGGCTTAAGGGTAACTGTGTTACCTGAACCACCACCGTTTACAGAAAGTGTCATGTCGAATGTGCCAGAGTTAGTGACGTATACGACGCGACCTGCAGTCGTTATAGTAGGATCGCTTAGGGTTGCGGTGTATCCTGCTGCGTTACTGCTGATCAATATAGCGCCAGAAGAATCGATGTTTGCCTGTGTGATTACTGCACTTCCCGTGAAGTTCTGAACAGCTGTCGTGCTGTATGTTGCGTTCGTAATAACAACTAGGCCACGTGTACCAGAGTTCACCCCTGCTCCGCCCGCGATGACGACATTTCCACCGTTCGCATTACCAGTTGTACCGGCTGCTGCGCCACCATTAAGTGTCAAGATACCACCAGCGAACCCTGTTGCACCAGCGCCAGCTGCACCAGCCGATACCGTAAGCGCGTTACCTGCGGCATTAGTAGAGCGTGCGTTCACATTTATTGTTCGATCTGCAGTATCACCAAAACTTAGATCAGCAGTTGCAGATGTTGTCTTTATACCAACATTACCGTCCGAACCACGGATACTGAAGTTCGTACTGTTATTATTATTGATAGTAAAGTTGCTTGATGTATCCTGACCGATTCGTAGCGGCCATGAGCCACCAGCAGTAAGTCGAATTTCTGCCGCAACCGATGAAACAATATCTAGAGCAGATGCAGGTGCTGCAGTGCCGAAGCCTACGAAACCATTGTCTTGGACAATAAGTTGTGTTGTGCTAGAACTGTTTCTTACCCTGACAGATGCAGGCAATCTATCTACTGCCGTGTCATTGGCGTTGTTGCTAAATGCCGTATCTACAGTCAATGATGTTGCGCTAGTTATGACAGTAACTGTGCGTGTTTCCCCGCTTACCGTAATTCTATCGCCCACCTCTAGCTCGGTAGTAAATGACGTACCGACACCTGTAACAGCAGTACTGGCTATAGGGTCTATGCTTCCCGTTAGAACCTGTGAACCTTTAGCCTGTAGAATCGCCGATGTAGTTAACGCAGAGTTAGCAAGTGTGTTTTGACCAATTAGCGTAGTGTTTAAGCCGCTATCGCTTATTGTGGACGGATTAGCCGCGGTGCCCGTATGACGATTGCCACTTAAGTAGTTACGGTCCGCTCCGGCACTAATAGTTATTGCTACGCATGTAGTTGTACAGGAGGTATCAGTGAATTGGTTTGCAGTAACCTGGTTGTCATCACCAGTAATGGATAGGGCATTATTTGCTGTCGCACCACCCGTATTGAAGATTCTGTTACCCGTGAGTGTCGTATTGGTACCCGTGAGAGATACTCCTATACCGGCAGTGGAGGTGATGGAGTTATTGGAAACTAAGCCGTTTGTTCCCCCTGCAGTGAGAGCAGTCGATTGAGATGTGATGGAGTTATTGGAAACAGTATAGTTTGACCCCGAAATCACCATACCTGGAGAAGAGCTTCCGCTGAGTACGTTACCACTAATTACGGCGTTATTTCCGCTGGATTCGATGGCGGCGTTGAACGCCAGAGATACACTGACAGTATTGTTTGTAATTATGTTGTCAGCCGATGTATTGTAAATACCTGCATAAGTACTCCCTGCTCCATCGTCAGAAGTGATATTGTTTCCATCGACCACGTTATCCGTTGATGTTGATACCAGTACAATGCCGCCGGTAAGTGTGGCTCCTGATACATAGGACAATGTATTGTTGGATATATTATTGTTGTTTGAACCTGAGAGGTATATCGATCCTTCCCCGCCATATGTGTAATTGTCATTCACGATGTTGTTATCGGAGTTGTTTAAGTAGATAATCTCATTTCTGAAATCAGTGCTGTAGATACCAGTTACCTTGGCTCCCACCACGCTAGTAGAACCGGTGTTATTGCCCATTCCGCTTAGGAAGATTGCCCTTTGGGTACCGGCAGTGTTAAGGTCAACACGACCGTCTAATCTCATATCTCTTATGACTACACCGGTGCCCGTACTGGTGTCAGAATTCTCTATCAAGTTGTCTGTAGCGTCTAAATTACCCAGCTCGATTAGTGTACCCCTACCCACACCAGTCAAAGTGGTGTTGTTCGGTATGAGTATAGTTGCATCAGCAACATAGGTACCTGCTAGGAGTATGACTTTTCTACCTGAAGCGGCCGTAAGTGCAGCATTGATTTCAACCTGATCACCGTTACCGGCTCCTCCGCCATCACCATCACCAACATAATCTGCAATATCTTTGTCATTTTGGCTAGAGTTACTAGCCGCAACCAATACTGCATCCGTACGATCTGACTGCCATTTGCCGTTTGCATAGATGAGTAGTTCGTCAGTTGTGGTGTCGTAATAAACCATACCTTCTGTTGGCGATGCAGGTCGCGTACCAGTGACCCCACCGGCGAGTGATAAGTAGCTACCAGCTCCGACTGATAAGTTACCTGTGAATGCGCCGCTTCCGGTAACATCAAGAGCAACTGTTGGTGCGGTGGTAGCTCCAACACGGAGGTTACCAGCAAAAACGTTGTTGTTCGTACTTGCGTTATAGATTGACCAGTTTCCTGTAGGAATCGTGCCACCATTACCAATAAGAAGATTAGTATTATTTGTACCTGCTGATTGTGCTTCTATACTCACACCTGTGAGACCGGTTATTGTACCTCCACCATTGTTGGTTCCTGATGCAACCCAAAGTCCATAACCTCGACTAACAGTACCAGTACCAGAATTGTACATTGAAAGATCAGCACCACCAACATATCGGATAGTCCCTGTACCTGTGTATGTTCCACGACCTGCTAAACCTGCAAGAGAGGTGTTTAATGTCAAGTTAGAGCTCGCACTCGTAGCACGCCCTTCAACGGCAGCGTAGTTGGCTGTTGATGCAGAGCCAGGCGAAACTGTATAACTACTATATATAGCAGAGCCACTACCTGTAAATGTGCTTGTTGCATCTACATTAATCGCAGCACCAGAACCAGATGGCAGCGAGCTACTAGTTACTGTAAGAGGTGAGTCAGGTGAAGCTGT
Organism: uncultured Candidatus Saccharibacteria bacterium; assembly: GCA_964400855.1. Taxonomy (GTDB): domain Bacteria; phylum Patescibacteriota; class Saccharimonadia; order Saccharimonadales; family SZUA-47; genus JAGQMY01. The sequence continues at coordinate 2,552 of CAYNWE010000005.1, read as the reverse complement.
TCCTATGCCAACATAATTATTTGTTGCATCTACGAAGAGAGTATTGGTATCGACGGCTAGGTTGCCGCCATCAGCGACAGTTAGTACGCTTGTGCCGTTGTCTTGGACATTCAAGATATTTCCTGTACTAGTACCATTGTTTACAGTCAAAGCTACTCCTGTACCACCATTTGCCGTAATAGTTGTTACACCACCATCAGCGACAGTTAGTACGCTTGTGCCGTTATCTTGTAGTGTCAATAGACTACCCGTTGAAGTGCCATTGATGTTCAATGCGGTTGCTGCGCCGCCCTGGATGATACTAACTGCTGTTGCAGCCGTGCCACTCGTACCGTTAACTGTAAGGGCTGTCACGGAGTTGGCGGTTGGTGTTATCGTATTGTCTGCTGTAGCAGTTGGAACCTGTAATAGATAGCTACCTGATACAGGGTTGACCGTAACTGTACCGCTAGTTGGTAGTGTCAGCGTCGTAGAACCTGCAGTGTTAAAGAATATGCTATTTCCAGGTGTACTGAGAGGTACGACACCTGAGTTGTCTTGGAAGACGATGGCTCTATCAGCGGTTGGATCTGTGATGGTAAATGTTGTTTCAAAGGCGTCAGCACTCGCACCTTCGAATACAACCGCATTTGCACCCTGGACAATACCACTTAGTGTTAAACCACCGCTGCTGTTGCCAAGCGTCACATTTCCACCGATACCGTTAAGTGTGATGTTACCGCTCGCAATATTTATTGCATCACGAGAGTTTGCATTGTCGTAAAGGAAGAAACTGTTGTCTGTCTGAACACCAAATTGGAATCTATCGGTGTTGTTTGTGTTCAATAAGATTCCTGCTTGCTGGCTTGCTGGTGCCTTGACTGTTAAATAAGCATTATTAGCGCCAGTACTTTCAAACAATCCAAGATTTGCCGTTGCACCCGATACGCTCAACTTACCAGTGCTACCTGTGTTACCGATACCGACTCGGTTACCAGATGCGTCAACATAGAGTGTATCGTCTGCAGTATCAACTTCGAAGTTACCGCTTGCGACTTCAGTGTTTCCGGTTAGCGTGACACCGCCGGCGGCAAGAACACGGATTCGCTCTGTTGGTGCACCGGTGCCATCACCGCTGAAGAATGCAGTGTCGTCGTTGTTCATGAGTCGTGCAGTAAAGCGTGAGTTACTGCCACCAGCCTGAACAAGATTGATGAATTCATAGTCACTTGCAAGCGTACCTGCTGCCGGGCGGAAACCAACGAGACCTGGCTTTTCGACAACAATTAAGTCGTCGATAAGTGCGAGGTTACCCAATGTGGACGCGTCATCCAATACCACACGGATAGGTACTGCTTCACGAATAAGCTGATCAATCGCAAGTGGCTCGTATAGGTTTGTTAGAGCAACGCGGAAGAGTGCTGAACCCTGGCGACTTGAGTAACCTTCTGTAACGACATACTGATTAAGCTCGTACTGAAGTTCACCAGGGCTTGAGCTGCCGCTTACTGTTCGAGATCCGTCGTAGAATGAACCGACGATATTAAACCAGTTACTGTCTGCACGAAGACCAGGAGTGCCATTAGTATCTGCTGTTTGGCGGATTTCGACAAAGCTATCAACATAGTTGTTCAAGATAATACCCGCGCTACTCCCCGCCCCAGATTTAAGATCGAGCTTGCTTGAGCCTTGCAGGAATAGGTCGCCTGATGATGTACTCAATGTGCCAGTACCGTTGAACTCTAAATTACCACCAGTAGTTACGGTAAGTTGAGTTGTGCCACCAGTTTCGAACGCAAGCGCGTTAGCATCATTAGTACCGAGTGTTGCGGTGCCCCCGAAGCTGTTACCGCCATTTTGGAAGAATCCTGCTGCAGATGTGACGTCGACTGTTAATACACCTCCAGTGTTTACTAATCCACCGCCAGTAAAGTCAGTGAACGCATCACCGTTGAATGTGAAAGTGTCACCGGTTTGAACCGTGAGCCCACCGTTCAATGTTGTCAGTGCTGCAACAGTAAGCGTTCCAGCAAGGTCAGTGTTCGCATCGACCTCAAGATCTCCTAGTACATATAGTTCGCCATCACCTGTAGCAACGGAAGGCGTGCCAGTTCCGCCAACTATAACCTGTCCATCAAATCTAGAAATATCGTTATCAACCCACAATGCATATGTATCAGCTCCTTGAATATATATACCGTAATCTCCCGTTCCAGCTGTTTGGTCGTTTACGTATATTCCATAATTGCTCGTTATTGTTCCGCCACCTGTATTTTGAGCACTTGCAATATTGACGCCTACATTTGTTGATATTATGCCCGTTGACGAATTTCCAGTTACAGCCTGAATTCCGTATGCACTTCCTAATGTACCGGTGCCAGAGTATGCAGTTTGGCCACGAACACCATTAATGGTACCTCCCGTAAGATTAGAAGAACCGGACAAGGCTTGACCTATGAAAGATACGTATGTTTGCGTAGAAGCTGAACCAGGAGAAACTGTTAGATTTGACTGAATACCTCTTTGTCCATTTGTTGATGATGAAGCAGTAGCTTCTATGTTCGCTAATGCTG
>CAYNWE010000004.1:0-20425 GCA_964400855.1 uncultured Candidatus Saccharibacteria bacterium | reverse complement strand
CTGTCATCATCCTCTACAAGTAGTATTTTCTTTGGTTTTTTGTTCATTTCGTCCATTTTTGGTTGGTCCTTTTGTATTTTAGTTTGGCTGCTCCAGCTTTTTGAGTGTAAAGCAGGATTCATCATGCTTATGCTAGCATATTTGACAAAATAAATCAATGGGTATGTCGTACAGCTATACCCTGCTCAAACAGCTTACACTGAGCGAGTCGTGAGTGTCTGCATAAAGCCAGCAAACATTGGGTGTGGACGGTTTGGCCGAGAAGCAAGCTCTGGATGCGCCTGTGTTGCCAAGAAGAATGGATGGTCGATTGCTTCTATCATCTCCACAAGGTGATTGTCTGGTGACACGCCACTTGCGGCGATGCCCCACGATGCATAGCTATCGCGGTACGCGTTGTTACATTCGTAGCGATGCCTGTGGCGTTCGAAAATAGTGTCACTTCCGTACACCTGACGCGCGAGCGAGTTTGATTCGAGCTTGCATGGATAATTACCAAGTCGCATCGTACCTCCCATTTTGTCGATATACTTTTGGTCTTCCATGATGTGAATCACTGGGTCTTTTGTCTCTGGGTTAAGTTCGACTGTATTCGCTTCAGTCAGCCCCGCATTACGTGCTGCGGCGATGACTGCCATTTGCAAACCAAGACAGAGGCCAAGATATGGTACTTTAGCGCGAAGTGCGTACTGAGCAGCAACAATTTTGCCTTCAAGACCACGCTTGCCGAACCCGCCAGGCACCACAATTCCGTTCACATGCTTTAGCATGCTTGCAACATTTACTTCTGTTACCTTTTCTGCGTCAATCCAGTCAATCTCTACCTGATGGCCACGAGCCCATGCAGCTGATTTCAAAGCTTCAAATACAGACATGTATGTGTCTTGGTTGTTTAAATACTTCGCAACAACGCCAACACGCACCGTTGGGGCGTCTTCATCGGTTGCGCGTGCAACGAGCTCTTGCCACTTTGCGAGGTCTGGCTTGCCAGCTTTAAGCTGCAGTTTGTCAGTAATAACTTTGCCGATGCCGCAGGTTTCAAAGGTAAGCGGCACTTCGTAAATCGTTCTCGCGTTTGGTAACAATACAATCGCGTTCTCTTCAACACCGCTAAACAAACTCAATTTTTCTATCACGTCAGAAGGCGGCTGGATCTCACTTCGAGCAACAAGCATATCTGGGACGATACCGAGCCCACGCAAGTCACGTACAGCATTTTGTGCAGGCTTGGTCTTCAACTCTCCGCTCGCCCCTAAGTAAGGTAGGTACACCACATGGACAAACAAACAGTTCTGGCGACCAACTTTCATGGCCAACTCTCGAATAGCTTCGATAAAACTCAAGCCCTCATAGTCTCCAACGGTGCCACCAATCTCGACAATATGCACGTCAAAACCTTCGGCAGCTGCGGCGATATGCTCACCTATTGCCGTCGTCACATGCGGGATAATCTGCACGGTTTTACCAAGGTACTTGCCTGCACGCTCGTCGCTTATAACCTGTTGCAATACTCGGCCACTCATAAGTGAGCTTGACTGTTTCAATTCAATGTCCATGAAACGTTCGTAATGCCCAAGGTCAAGATCAGTCTCAGCACCATCGACAGTCACAAAACACTCGCCATGCTCACCAGGGTTAAGTGTTCCTGCGTCGACGTTCAAATATGGGTCACATTTTTGAATGTTTACATTGAGCCCACGGCTTTTAAGAATATTACCGATAGAAGCAGCTGAAATACCCTTACCGACTCCGGAGAGAACACCACCTGTGACAAATACATATTTTACTTGGCCTGACTTACTCACGCGTGTTTACACTCCTCTTTAACATATATAGTAGCAGATAGGGCCAGTTGAGTGAAGAGCTGAAAGTTTATTGACTATTTCAATGCGTTTTTGGCCGCATCTAGCTGCGGATCAGTACCTGCTTTTCGGTCGTCGGTAGTGCGCGCTACTTTAGTGTCTGGCTCAATACCTTCTTTGTCGATGTTTTTACCACCTGGTGTATACCAGCGAGCAATGGTCACTTTAAGCGAGCCGCCGCCTTTGAGGTCAATGAGCTGCTGTACACTTCCCTTGCCGTAGCTAGTTTCTCCGAGCAACGTTGCGGCTTTATTGTCTTTCAGCGCACCAGCGACGATTTCACTTGCGCTCGCGCTCCCTTCGTCGATAAGCACAATAGTTGTCACGTCACCGAATATTGGGCTCGACTTTGTGGTAAACGTTTCTATCGTTTCGCCACCACGCTTTTCTTCAAGCACCGTAGCTCCCTTTGGTAACCAAACGCTTGAGACACCGACCGCTTGGTCAAGCAAGCCACCTGGGTTCCCGCGCAAGTCCAAAATCACTTTTGTAATCCCTTTGTCAGTAAACTCTTGGGCTGCTTTTTTCACTAATGTTGTCGTGTCGTCGCCAAAGCGACTGACAGTAATCGTCCCTATAGCCCCGTCGATTGCCCATTCAACACTTGGAATATCGATTGTGCCACGCACAATAGGTACTTCTAGCTGCTCACCAGCTCGGACGACGGTGAGCGTTACTGTCGTGCCTTTTTCGCCGCGAATCCGCTTGACCGCCTCAGATACAGTTATATCTGTCGCCGATTCTCCGTCAATCTCAGTGATAATGTCTTTTGGCTGTATGCCAGCTTTTTCGGCTGGGGTGCCTTTGATAGGTGAGATGATCACGACGAAGTTACCTTCTTTACCAAGCTCCGCGCCAATGCCTTCAAATGTCCCGTTCAAACTCGAGTTAAATTCTTCTGTTTCGTCTGCTGACAAATACTCAGTATATGTGTCGCCCACTGCCGATACTGCACCTTTTTTTAGCCCGTCTAGTAACTTCTCTGGATCTACGTCCCCGTCATAGTTTTGCTTTAACTTGTCATAAATTTCCTGCAATCCATCTGTTGATAGATTAGGTGTCGATTGTTCGTTAGTGGCAAGCAGTGCAATGTTTTCAGCTGTGTTAAAACCTATCCGTCCATCGCCGACAGCCCAACCAAGCCCAAACACCGCAAGCACACCAAAAATAGCTGCTGATTTTTTTATCGATAGTTTATTCATACGCTTTTTCTGTGCAATCTTCTCAGTACTTGTATTCTCACCCTCTTGCATAACCCTCACACCTTTTTTAACTTTTACATTAACAATAGCCGTACACTTGCCCCTCAGGCGTTATCATATGCGGATACCAAGTCTGCCATCCGCCTCCATGATCAATCACGGTCACATAACCGAGCCCTGCGCGACACCCACGGAAGATGACTTCACCATCATCTGCAGCAATCACCGGTGTATAGGCAGACGTCGCGATGTCGAGACCACTATGGAAACTATTCTGCCCGCCGTTACATTTTGTCGCATATACCCAGTAGTCTGCCACACAGCCATAACTCTGACTGATGTAGCCTGAGTCGTCAGCAATAGGCCACCCATAACCATTTATCAGCGCGCCGCCACCGGCTGAAGGATTAACTGTATACCCATCTTGATACACCTGAAAGTGAATATGTGGTCCGGTAGAATAACCAGTGCTGCCTATCTTGCCGATTTGCTGGCCCCTACGGACTGGACCAAGGCTCTCGAAGTTCCCTGCTGCAAGCAATGCGGCAAGTTGCGCTTCTGCCTCTTCGAGCTCGGCTAGTTGCGACGCGACAATTTCCCGATATTTACTCTCTTCGCCTTGCGTTTGGTCTAGAATGGTCTGTTGTTCCTGCTTTTTTGCAGCTAAGACAGACTTCTGCTCTTCTTGCACACGCAACAACTCCTCTTGCTGCAGTTTTTCGGCTTCGATTTGCGCCTTCAGTTCTATCACTTTATCGGCAGAATCTTTGACTGCGGTTTGCAAGCGTGCAAGGTACTCTTGTTCATTAATGAAATCCGAAAAGCTATCACTTGCGACAAGTAGCTCAACAGTCGACGCACCACGACGCTCATAAAGCGCACGAAGTGACGCTTTAAGAAGCCCCCTCTGACGTTCAAGCTCGAGCTCCGTCTCAATGAGTCGTTGTGAGAGTTCTTCGAGCTTCACCTGCGTGAGCTCTATCTGAATAGTTGCATTGGAAATTTCAGCGTTGAGCTCGGCAATTTTACCCTGCAATGATTCAGCTTGCTTTGACAACTCAGTAATTTGCGCATTATTTGCATCAATACGTGCTTGCAGGTCATTTGATTTTGCTTGAAGTTCTTTAATAGTTTCAGCAGACGCGGTTGAAAGTGCACCAAAAAAGAAAAATACAAGCGTCAATAACAATAAGCCAGTTTTTTTGACTGTTGTAAGTTTTAGCGAGAGCACCATAAGCTTATTATATCCTACTTACACCCACTAGAGAAAGCTATGCTACCAATTCTTGAGCTTTAAGTGCTTTTCCATGGCAAGCATGCTTGAAAATATCCCAATAAAAATACCGATTAGAATAACCGAAAACACCATCATAATGATAATCCACGGCGAAGTAAAGTAGTCATACGTGACGGAGAATTCTGGCTGGTCTTGAACCTTGCGACCGAGAGAAATAATAAGCGAATACACTGCCGTATTGGCAATAATCCCCGCAAAAACGCCGTAGAGTGATGCTTCAACCAAAAACGGACCTCGGATATAATCTGGTGTTGCACCGATGAGTTTCATAATACGTATTTCGTCTCGACGCGTATAAATTGCCATACGGATTGTGTTGAAAATGATCATAACAGATACGGCTGACAGTATCAGCGCAGCTAGTATGCTTCCGGTGTTGATAAAACGTTGTGCAGAAGCAGCTTTGTCGATTGTTGCCTGAGCGTCGGTTTGACCAAGTGATACAGAGTCGACGGTCGCCGCAAACTTGTCTTGTTCTGCGAGCTGTTTAATCTCTGGCATACGCTCGAGATCTTTGACCGTAATTTTATAGCTTGCTGGCAACACGTCTTCCCCTGCGAGCGCGAGCGCCTGCAGGATACTATCGTCGTTATTAAAATCGCCAGCTAAGTCATCCTTTGCTTGGTCTTGGCTAATGAGTTCAACCGATTCGACAAAATCTAAACTTTGTAAGCCTGCCTTTAACTCTTTTCGTTGCTCTTCTGTCGTGCCGTCTTTGAGATAAACCGACGCTTTGAGGTCTCGTGCAAGGTTGTCTATCGCGTTGTTCGCGGTCACGTTTAATACGACCGCGATTGAAATAATTGTTAATGCAACTACCATCACCGCAGTAGCTGCTATCGTGAGCCACGCATTCCTAAACAAATTGGTAAAACCTGACTTGGCGATGCGGTTAAAGGTATGAATGCGACGTGAAGTGTTCATAATCTACAACAGATACTCCGAGCCAGCACGGTCGGTGCTGATTTTGCCGTCTTTAATGGTCACTACTCGGCGTTTCAGCTTGTCGACAATCTCTTTGTTATGAGTCGTAAGCAATACTGTTGTGCCGTAGCGGTTAATCTTTTCGAGTACACGTATAACATCCCATGCATGTTTTGGGTCGAGGTTACCTGTTGGCTCGTCTGCGATTAAAATCTTTGGCTGACGTACGATTGCTCGGGCAATCGCAACACGCTGACGTTCACCACCCGACAATTCGCCTGGATAGTTGTCACCCTTACCTTTTAGGCCGACAATGTCGAGTACTTTTGGTACAGTATGACGAATTTCTTTATTGCTCATACCAACAATTTCAAGTGCGAAGGCGACGTTTTCAAACACCGTTCTATTCGAGAGCAGCTTGAAATCTTGAAAGACAACGCCAATTTTACGTCGAAGATATGGGATGTCTTTGTCTTTTAGCCGTTCATAGTCAATACCGCCAACAATTATCTTGCCACTGGTAGGCTTCTCTTCTCTTGTGAGTAACTTCAGCAATGTCGACTTACCCGCACCACTTTGTCCGACGATGACCACAAATTCTTTCGGTTCAACATGTAAGTTGATACGTTCAAGCGCTGGCCCCTTTTTGCCGTAAGTCTTTGTCACCCTGTCAAGAAGAATCATAAGCTCTATTATAGCGTATTATGTGATGCGCTGTTGCATTTCGGCCCTCTGACGCACCTTAGTTCGCGAGTTTTGTATCGAGATAGGCCTCTATGAACTGCGTAATGTCGCCATCAAGTACGGCGTCTGCGTCAACTGTCTCATGTTTATTGCGTGTATCTTTGACGAGAGTATAGGGGTGTAGTACATAATTTCTGATTTGATTTCCCCATGCGGCTTGCTCATTAGGACCTTTTAGCTCAGAGATTTTGTCTTTGTGCTGTTCTAGCTGTGCTTTTGCTAATTTTGATCGAAGAATAGTCATTGCAGTTTCCCTGTTTTGCAGTTGGGAGCGTTCGTTTTGGATTGCAACAACAATGCCGGTTGGGATATGAGTGATTCGCACTGCGGAATCGGTCGTGTTGACACTTTGACCACCTTTGCCACCACTCCGATACACATCTATTTTCAAATCTTTTTCATCTATCTCTATGATATCTGGAGAAGCCACTTTCGGAACCACTTCAACACGTGCAAAGCTTGTTTGTCGTAAATTATCGGCATTAAATGGACTCAGTCGAACGAGCCGATGCACCCCATGTTCACCTTGCAAACGACCATATAAAAATGCGCCTCCGTTTAGCTCGAGCGTGACACTTTTCAAGCCCGCTTCTTCACCAGGAGATTGGTCGATTATGGTAGCTTTCACTTCTTCCGCTTCGCACCAACGCACATACATCCGCAAGAGCATACCTGCCCAGTCCTGTGCTTCTGTTCCGCCTGCACCTGCAAAAATACTCAAAATTACGTCAGAGTCATCATAAGGACCACTAAATTGCAATTCCCGTTTTGCCTTGTTATAGATGCCCTCAAGTTCGGTTGTTTGCACCTCTATCTCACTTTGCAGCGTTTCGTCATTGAGCGCTGCTAATTCTCGCAGATCTTGTGCTCGCGTGCGCAGAGACTCCCAAAAATCTATACGTTTTTGCAAATCAGACTGCTTTTTTGACACTACTTGAGCCACATCAGTATCTGACCAAAAATCAGCAGCTGCCATTTGCAATAGTAACTGCTTATTTTCTTCGATTAACGCAGGTATTTTTAGCGAACCATACGCTTCATTAATCTGACTATTGAGTTGGTTTAGGTCGTTCATGCTCACCCTTGCTTATACTAAAAATTGCATCAACATATTTTTGCAATGAAAGTGCTGGCGCCTTTGAGACTGAACCCAAAAGCCCTAACCCACGAATGTCAGCATCGATGAGTTCTTTAAATAAATCACGACATTGCTTTAATGTCACTTGCTTCAGTAATTTTGGCAGTTGGTTTACATTCTCAAGCACGTCATCTGCATAGTAATTCCCATAGCGCGACACAAGCCCACCCGCCGTTTGTCCTGAGCGCATTGTTTTGCCAAGTAGATGTTGGCGGGCAGCTTCGAAATCTTCTGGTTGGACGTCACCATTATAGAGCGCATGGAGCTCGTCGCGTATGAGACGCATCAGTGGCGCACTATTTGTCTTGCTCACTTGAGCACCAAGCCACCATCCAGACACGTCGCGTGAGTTTACCCCGCCTGAGCCCATACCGTATACCCAGCCTTTTTCTCGTGCGGTACCAAAGATTCTTGAATACATTGTCTCCGTGAGCATTGTGGAAATTATCTGCATTGCGACACGTTCTTTCTGCTTCATTTCACGGGGTAAATAAGTATCTAGATACAAATAAATATTTGGTACACTCGGCTTTCGCAATACAAGCGGGTCGGCTAAATAATGCGGCTTTTCAACCGGCAATTTTATTCGTTCGTTTCCAGCTTCAAGCTGCAGTCGCTCCTTAAAAAGTGCTTCAACTGTGCTGAAGTCTCCTTTAAAATTACCAGCGATTATAAAACGCGCATTAGAGAGTGTGTGTGTTGCTGCATAGTGTTTCAATAGATCAGCTCTACCCACACCAGACAGCAGCTCAACACGCTCTTGGTCGGTCAATGAAATCATACCCATAGATTGTCTGAGTGAGGCGTTCAAATGTCTGAAATGGTTATTAGAACGGCTAATCAACTCTTCGCGTACATTGCTGAGCTCTGAGTCAACTTCTTCTTGCAAAAATTTAGGCGTACTGATTGCATCTAGCAGCAAGCCCACGACACGTTCCCACTCAAAATGCGCGGTTTCGACTTCGTAGGTAATGTCATACACGCTCGTACTTGCGTTTGAGTACGCACCGTTCTGCTCTATTGCCGCCTGAAAATCGCGCGCTTTCTTGAAATATTTATTGGCACCAAGAAGCACATGCTCCATAAGGTGTGCTGTTTCCCATTTGCCGCGTTCGAGTAAGAACTCACCTGCGCGAAAACTCACTTCGGCAACGACAACTCCTGTTTTCGGCGTGTCGATAATCAGCCCTTTTAAACTATGAGGTAACGTAACTTCGTGAACAGTATGTCTGAGCATCTATGAAAATTATTTCTTGCGTCGGTTATTTTTGCGGTTTTTTCGTTCTGCTTTGCGCTTTTTCTTAATCACATTGTGTGACTTTGCGACAACATTTGTTGCAGTGCTCTCTTTTGTCACTTTAAAATCGTCTTCGTGGAACGACTCGTCAGTTTCAACAATCTTGTCTGCATTGTCAACCGAACCACGTGCTGCTCGAGTCAGCTCAGTTTCGATTGGGTTATCTAGGTCGTTAGCGTCAACAGGTCGAGCATGGAATAACGCACGTATTACGTCGTGGCGTAAGATTTGCTGCATTTCTTCAAACATGATTTTTGACTGACGTCGGTACTCTACAAGTGGGTCTCTTTGACCGACTGAAATCCAATGAATCCCTTGTCGCAAATGATCCATGTTTTCAAGATGCTGCATCCAAAGGTTATCCATCACTTGTAAATAGATATCTCGTTCTACTTTTTCCATGACATCTTGTCCGAAGTTTTCTGCCTGCTCTTCGTAGCGAGCTAACACCACTTTTTCTAGCTCTTTTTCAAACTTCTCTGCGTCTACGTCAAAGAGTTTGTCGAGTACTTTATCGTCGAGGTTAAATACTTCTTTGAGCTGGATTTCAAATGCGTCACTATAACTTTCAGGCGAACTAGCCATTTGGCGCGCCTGCTCACTCAAAAACTCTTTCACTTTAGCGGAAATATTTGCCTGCTTGAGTACTTCTTTGCGTAATGCGTAAATCGCAACACGGTGCTTGTTCATAACGTCGTCATACTGCACGACGTTTTTACGCATGTCAAAGTTGAAGCCTTCAACGCGCTTCTGCGCTGCTTCAAGGCTCTTACTGATGACTCTGTTTTGAATTGGCACTGAGTCGTCAATCTTTAAGCGGTTCATCACTGAACGAATTCGGTCTCCACCGAACACTCGCATCAAATCATCTTCAGTACTCACATAAAATTGTGTTTCACCAGGGTCACCCTGACGACCAGCACGTCCACGCAACTGGTTATCGATTCGTCTTGATTCATGTCGCTCAGACCCTAGCACGTACAAACCACCGAGCTCTTTCATCCCCTCGCCGAGCACGATATCAGTTCCACGACCGGCAATGTTGGTCGCAAGCGTCACCGCACCTTTTTGTCCGGCGCCAGCAACGATATGCGCTTCACGCTCGTTATTCTTTGCGTTCAGCACTTCGTGTTTGATCCCTGCTTTTTTCAAGCGCTTGCTCAACTCTTCGTTGTGCTCGATTGCACTTGTCCCAATAAGGACTGGCTGTCCTTTTTCCTGTAATTCTTTTACGTCGGCAACAATCGCGTCGTACTTGCCTGCTTTGCTTCGATAGATTTTGTCGGCTTTATCGTTTCGAGATAGTTTACGGTTTGTCGGTATTTCAACCACTTCCAATTTATAAATCTGGTGGAACTCTTCTTCTTCGGTTTTCGCGGTACCAGTCATACCTGAAAGTTTTTCATACAAACGGAAATAGTTCTGGAATGAGATAGTTGCAAGCGTCATAGACTCTTCTTGTACTTCAACGTGTTCTTTTGCTTCAATCGCTTGGTGAAGTCCTTCGTTATAACGGCGGCCTTTAAGCAAACGACCAGTGAACTCGTCAACAATCACGATTTCACCATCTTTCGTGACAACGTAGTCTTTGTCACGCTTGAATAGTGCTTCTGCACGCAGAGCTTGGTCAAGATGGTAAATAGTTCGAATATTTTGCGTGTCGTAGAGGTTGCTTATACCGAGTGCTTTTTCGACATAAGTAATACCTGCGTCGGTCAATGTGACAGCACGTCGTTTCTCATCAACTTCAAAGTGTGTGTCACGCTTGAGCTGACGAGCAAGCTTAGAAAACTGTTCATAGCTTGCACCACTGGTTGCAGATGGTGCTGAGATGATTAATGGGGTTCGAGCTTCATCGATCAAAATTGAGTCTACTTCGTCTACGATGGCGAAATTGAGCTCGCGCTGACGCAGTTGTGGCACTTCTCGCACCATGTTGTCACGCAGGTAGTCAAACCCGAACTCGTTGTTTGTCCCATAAGTAATGTCTGCGGCATAAGCTTCTTGACGCGTACACGGTCGCAAATGTCGAAAGCGTTCGTCTTCATGTTCTTCATTTGTGAAACTTGGGTCGTAGATAAAACTGTGATCCGGGATAATAATTCCGGTCGAAAGCCCAAGTGCATTATATATCTGGCCCATCCAGCCAGCATCACGTTGCACCAAGTATTCGTTTACGGTCACCACATGGACACCCTTACCAGCAAGTGCATTCAAATAGACAGGCAACGTCGCCACCAATGTCTTCCCTTCACCGGTCTTCATTTCAGCAACCTTGCCTTCATGAAGTACCATGCCTCCAATCAACTGTACGTCAAAGTGACGTTGTTTAATCTGGCGCCAAGCCATTTCTCGAACAGTTGCAAAGGCTTCTGGCAAAATAGTATCCAGTGTTTGGCCTTTTTCTTCTAATTTCTTCCGTAGGTCGTTCGTCTTCTCTTTCAATACACTGTCTGACAAATTCTTAAACTCTTCTTCCAGTGCGTTAATCTCTTTTACTCGCTTACGCAAGCGTTTAAGCGTCTTTGCCTCTGGATCCCCAAGTACCTTTTTGATCACTTTTTTCATACTGTCATTACCCTTCTTATCTGTTGGTATGCTTCGAGTTATTTCTAGTAAGACTAGATCCCACCACACCTACTCGTTTGGAAGGTATTATAGCGTAAACGAACTGTTTTACGCGACTAGAAAAATAACAGATTGTTGTAAATTAGTTCAAGTCTTCTGGTTTTGTACGGCCAAGCTTGCCCAATAAACGTCGTGCACGCGAGTTCTTGTGCTTGTCATCAGCGAAAGAATGCTTTTCTTTATGCTTTTTGAGTTGGTTTTGTAGCTTTGCTTCAACGATGTCGACTGCGGCAAACATGTTCATTGTAGACTCTACAGCGGTGAGCCGAGCGCCAGGAATGTGTAAAATAACTTCGCACGTACATCGTTTGCCATTTTTCTTACTAACCGCTTCTTGTAGTTTCACATCTGCACGTACTTCTGCACGTTGTGAGCGCTTAAGATGTTTATCGAGCTTTCCTATTTTCTTGTTTATATATTTCTCTAGATCTTTAGTGACGTCTGCTTTAATGCCGGTGATTGCAATATTTTCTATCATATTATTTGTCTCCCTCCAATATAGTTTTGTAATACAGCTGGAACTCGAATCGTGCCATCTTCATTCTGATAATTCTCGGTGATGGCAGCCAAAATACGGCTTAATGCGAAAGCGGTCGCATCATTAGTATGAACAAGCTCATTTTTATCTGCAAGTTTGGTCTTGATATTCAAATCTCTTGCCTGATAATCAGTCATATAATCAGCAGTGTGCGTTTCTATGTAGCGGTCTTGGCCTGGGAACCAGCAGTCAATGTCTATGCCTGAGGCGTTCGGCTTACCAATATCAAAGGTGCACTTCTGCACGAAGTTATAGTGCAAGCCCAGCTGTTGCATCAAATATTCCTGAACAGCAATGAGTAGCTTGTGCTCGTCAAGCCCCGTCTCAGCCGTGCTAAACACCTCCATCTCGAGTTTGTCGAACTGGTGGAGTCTAATAATCCCTTCGGTATCCTTGCCATACGTGCCGGCCTCGCGACGGAAACTTGTGCTGTAGCCAATGTAGCGTATAGGTAGCTCTTGTGCAGGTAAGACTTCGTTCCAATACATGGTACAGAGCGTGTGCTCGGCACTCGCGTTCAACCATAGGTCATCCCCATCAAGCTTATAGGTAACATCAGCAGCGTTCAGTCGGGCACTTGCGACATATGGCTCGGTGCGCAACATAGCTGGCGGTATAACTGGTGTAAATGGCTTTGCGCTCAGGTTCAAATTGTTCTCAGAAATGAGTTTTTGCAAGATTGATTCGTCACCCAAAGTTGCCATGACGAATTGTACAATTGCAAATTGCAATTGGACTAACCCACCTTTCAGGTAGACAAAACGGCTGCCGGCGATCTTGGCTGCACGCTCCTTGTCCATCATGTCGCGTTGGTTTAATATGTCCCAATGTGGTCGAGGAGTGAATGTGAATGTTGGCTTTTCACCTACTGATTTCGTAATGACGTTTTCTTCTTCGGTGAGTCCAACTGGCACATGATCGAGCGACAAGTTTGGGATGGCACGCAGCAGAACGTCGAACTCTTCACTCGTTTTCTGAAGTAGTGTTTCGCGGTCAGCAAGTTCTACTTTAAGCTGCTTACTCTGGTCAACAAGTGCCTGGTCGGGCTTGCCACCCTTCATCTGCTCGCTGATTTCGTTGCGTTGTTGGCGTAATCCATCAACCTGCTGTTGCAAATCACGACGGTCAGTATCAAGCGCAAGCAAATGGTCAACGTCCACTTCTATTTTTTTCTCTGCGGTCTTATTTTTGACGAGCTCTGGATTGTCTCGCACGATTTGAATGTCAATCATATAACTCTAGTATAGCGCGAACTGTGAACAGTTTACAGCGTTTCGAGCCAGTTTAGTAAAATTTGTTGGTATTCAAGATTTCGCTCACTTTGATCGCCTAGGCTGTGTGGCCAACCTTTCATAAAGTGATAGTCTAATACTGTTTTATCCGAAACAGCATCCACATAATTTTGTATTGTTTGATGCGGTACCATATCATCAAGTTCTGCTTCAAATATCTGTACTTTCCCTTTGAAATTATGTAGTGCCCTCAAAGATTTCGTTGTATCGCTATCAAGTTTTTCTGTTCTCCACTTTGCTATTATAGGGTCAGTATTATCTCTACCCTCCTGTGGTAGTTCAAAACCTTCATCGGGGTAGTTAGCCGCAACCCGAAGAGAGAGGCCATTTAGTTCTCTTTCCGAACTTAAAATGGCCGCGGCGTAACCACCGTAACTACTCCCCGTTACGCAGATTGGTGTACCCTGCGGCAACTTAGTCATAAGATAGTCATAGCTAGCAATTGCATCATCGAGCGCAGTTTGGCGAGTAATGGTACTCATATTGCCATCACTACCTGGGTGCCCGCGAAAAACCACTGTTAGCGCGGTATAGCCGTGTTCAGCAAGTACCATTGCTGCGTTCGTATTAGGTCTGCCAGTCCAGCCATGTAAAAAAAGTACTGCCTGATTCTTCGACCAGCCTGTCGGCTCAAACAACTCAACTTTAATTTTTTGACTACCGACTGATATGTGATTTGTGGTCCTTTTCATTTTTTCCTCTTTTGTAGGGCTTCGAGAGTTAGGGTAGTTCGGGCTCGGGCGTATTCACAGTGTTCGCACGGACCACCCATCGCAGCCGTGCCAATTTCTGGCATGGTATCGCTGTCCATCACCTGCTTCATACGCAATAACACGTCATCAACCCAATTGCTGTTGCCTGTATGAGGGATGACATGGGTTTCAAACTCGACTATGTTATTAAAGCCATCCCTGTCAGCAGTACCTGTCGCATAAACAAAATAACCAGTGTCACTGACGTCAAAGCCGTTTTGACGGAGTAACCACTGATACGTTTCCATCTGCCTGCGATACATATCTTGCCACGTACCCTCTGGGCCAAGCACTTTGACCGGCTTATCTTTGGCCGTCGCTTTATAGTCAACCACAATAAGCTTACCGTCATCATCTATCCAAATATCGTCAACTGCCCCAAAAACATGCAAGTTAGTTGGTTTGTGTATATGCACAATCCCGACAAAGTTTTCGCGCCAGGTATCGATGTCTTTGTGCGCAAAAGGGATTGCCTTGATTTGATTATCGCTCATCAGCGGATGTGGCTCACCCTTCGCACGATACACATCAAATTCTTTTTTAAACAGTTCATCAATCGCCTTGTTGATATTAAACGGCGGACTACCAGGTCGCTTTATTTTCATGCGAACATCGAGCCAAAAGCAACGCGGACACTGCATAAAAAGCTCAATTTTACTTCGGGAAACTTTAAACGGAGTAGCTTGCCCCGGTTGATATGGTTTATTACGTTCTTGCCAATAATTACTTGCCATCTCGTACTTTCATCCATATCCGACCCATCATATTTTCACCTTTGCCGTCAGGACCACAACCCCAAAAACTATCCCACGGTGAATTTTCTACAATCTTTCGGTTTCCTGTTTTCGCCAAAATTTGTTGCACGTCCTCATTCTGCTCGTACTTAACTTGCACAAGATACTGCATTATCGAAACCTTTACGTCTTCCCAATCTTTCCGCACAAGTTTATCATTATCTCTCGCAATTTTCATTGCTGACCAAGGACTAGGCGATTTCTTAATCAATTCTGCGATTTCAGGATGTTTATCTATGAATTTTTTGTAATGATATGCGTGCTCTAAAGTATAAAAAGTAGTTCCATATACATCAAGCGCATGTGCTGACCAATTATTTAGTGGGTCGAATGGTGAGCTGAACCACCAAACCGTACTATCATCCTCTTTATTTTGGTAACTATCTGGGTACATAGCACTATTGTAGCAGTGCTGCAGCAGATATGCAGGCGGTTTCAGCGCGGAGAGTGAACTCACTGAGTGCAAGGTGTTTGATTTCGCTATCAATAAAAAGCTTCTTTTCTGCGTCCGTCCAACCGCCTTCAGGGCCGATGAGTACGCCTAATGGGCGTGGGGGTTGAGTGAGAAGGGCTGAGGAAGTAGCTGGTGAGCCTTGTTCGGCTACATATAAGTCTACTTTATCTTTCAGCTCGTTAATCAACGACTCTACACTAACTGGATCGCGGACGCGTGGGATGTCTACCCTGCCACACTGTTCTGCTGCTTCTATGACAATCTTTTCTGCACGCTCAACATCAAACCCTGTTTTTTCGGTTCTATCAGTCAAGAGCGGTACAAAATGACGCACACCAAGCTCAGTACACTTCTGCAGAACCCAATCATTTTTATCTTTTTTCAGCAAAGAGAAACAGATGTAGAGCTCCCTCTCCGGCATTTTACCGACTAGCTCAGTCACGAGCTCTAGATGTATCGCATTGTCGCCTATTTTGGTTATACGATACAGCCGTTCTTCTCGTTGGTCGTTAAATAAGACCACTTCCCTGCCCGTCTCAAAACGCAAAACGCGTGTCCATTGATGAAACAAATGCTTGTCTTGCATCCAAAAATCATGCACAAGCTCCATATCCTGTACGAAAAATCGGTGCAACTTCATTAAATAGCCTCCAAGACTATCAATGATTCTATATGAGGAGTCCGAGGAAAGAAGTTATACCCTTTTGCAAAGGTAACCATGTAAGATTCACTTAGATGCTTAACGTCACGAGCTTGCGTACTTGGATTACAGCTCAAATACACTATTTTTGATGGCTTTACCTCAAGTAGCCTATCCACGACTGAATAATGCAAACCTGCTCGAGGTGGATCAAGTATAACAACATGGTCTTGATCAATATACTCAAGCGCCTGTTCTGAACTAGCCTGTACTACTTTAATCAAGGTTCCTTTTGCGTTCTGTTGAGCCATACGAATGTTACTCTCGTCTAGTTCTACGAGAATATCCGTGTTTTTTACGCTTAGACCTATCGTCCCTACGCCACTATATAAATCTATCGCTGATTGCGTACCAACTGAGTCGTTAATCGCGCTAAGTGCCTGCTCAAAAACAGGTAAATTTACCTGAAAAAATGACATTACGTCATATGTGATATTTTTGCCCATTATCACATCACTGAGCTTAATATCACCAAATGAATAAAGCTTCTTTGTTGGGACGCTTGCAGGGCTTTTTGGGTTTGAAAAGTAGATTTTCATGCCTTTTACGCAAGTGGGGACATTGAACTCACCTAGATCTAGCGACTCTTTCATGAAAAGCGCTGCAACAACATCACCTGTCTTGTTGCACCTGAGCATTATAGTCTTTAAATCTCCAGCACGAATTTTAAGCCGATCGAGCTCCTCGCAAATTGCACGAGCAGCAACATTAATCTCTTCTTTCGCGAGTACGCTCCCTGCTACCATTTGCTTCCCATGAGTGCCGCGGACATAATGCGCAAGATGCAAACCTGTTTCATCTCCCCAAAAACCAAACTCCATTTTGTTCCGGTAGGCGCTTGTCACTCCATCTGTCTGGAAGTCTTGCCACTGGACAACGACTTTCTCTCGGTCAAAAGCTTCTGCCAATATGTGCGCCTTTGCCTGCTGCTCTGCATTAAAGTCAACAATTTGCCAAGGGCTGGTTGAAAGATAGCTTTCCGGCTCTTCTGCTTCAACTCTATCTTTACTCGCAGTAATCACATCGACAACAACACCTTCAAGAAAACTACTTTTCTTCTTTGTTACTTTAACGTTCACTACTTCACCCGGAAGCCCACCCCAGACAAATAACTTCTTGCCGTCAGCAGTATCGGCGAGGCATTGACCACCATGCACAAACTTTACTAATGTAATGTTCTCGAGAATCTGTATTTTTTTATTCATAGTTAGCACTCATTGTACCAGGGAGTTGCCCTGAAAACTAAAAAGACTCCGGAAGAATACCGAAGTCTTTTTTAGGAGTACTAAAAAATCTGCTTTATGGACGTAGCGCTCCTGCGAATACTTGCCACGCAAGCACACTTTTTGCAACTAAGCTTAAAACAATATATGCTTTTTCTCCGTACATATATTCTTTCCACTTGCCAATCTTCTTATATTGTAGCCACATGTTAACTGCAAACACGTTAAAGAATAGGAAGATACTGACGAGGATTGCATACACAAATGTTGGTGGACCACCGCCTTCACCGAATTGAGCACTTCCATATACATAAAGTGCGTACACAAGCCACGGCAAGATGCCTGCGATGCAGCCGACAATATATGATGACCAGTCAATTTTTTCTCGGCCTTCGTTCGCCTTTTCCATAACAAGTCCGCACAAGTTCATGACAGCAGTCAAGCCAAACATCATGCCGAGGGTGCTTAAGTCATAGATGCCAGCAATCATTGCAATTGCAACAATCATCGTGCTTGCACTGAAGCTGTATTCTATCCAGCGAGCTTTGTTAATGCCGCGTTGTAAGTTAGCTTCATATTTACGTCGATACCATGTTGCGATTGATAAATGCGCGATTGCAGACATAAAGAAAAATGCCGCAACAACATATGCAATGTTTAAATCGAACAGATGACGAGTTGCCGGGACGAGTATTGGCTCCCCACCAGCTGACAAAGGATCAACCGTCAGATGGTCTGTCGTGACAGGAAATAGCCTATCTTGACTGAGTACTACTACCGCAATACCTTGTGCAGCGTGCAGTGCAGCCATTGCCCAGTTCCAGGTGCGTAAGTTACGCAAGCGGTCAAAAGCTTTTTTCGGCTTTTTTTCTTTTGTTACCTTTTTTACTTCTACTTTAGTTTCTGCTACGGCAGCTGTTGCAGCACTTTTAGCACTGGTCTTCGCAACCGTTCGTTTAGTTGGTGTTCGCTTTACACTTGCAGTTTTAACACTTGTAGCTTTGGTGCTTTTCTTCGACTTCTTTGTCGTCGATGCGCGCTTTGTAGCGCTCGATTTTTTCTTCGTTGTAGCCATAGAAGTTACTATACCATACCTTTCCCTGCAACAAACACCCCGAAGTCAAAATTAAGGACAAGGATTTTTATCTGTATAGTTAAAACCATATTTAGCTTCAAGGTAATTTTCTATTTGCTGTATTTCAGTACATACAAATGCTCGGTCATAGACAATCACTTCAACGACATCCATGTTTGCATAGTCAGCCCCACTCGCAGTGCTTCTCCTGCCCCCAATATATATCTGGTTTACAGTAAAATTAGGGCTAAAATGAGTACCGTAATTATCCGGGCTACTATTTTTTAGTAATCGTTCGCTGTATGCACTACTCATACGAGAAGAATATGTTGCCCATGTGTCATCGATAGCTCCGCTGACTGTACGTCCTGCAGTATTGTTGTAATACTGCTGTAGTGTCGTACCTGAACCGTTACGCATAAACGGAATGATACCGTTCGAAGTATTATTGTCCGCATTTTGCGAACTAT
This sequence comes from uncultured Candidatus Saccharibacteria bacterium, assembly GCA_964400855.1. Taxonomy (GTDB): domain Bacteria; phylum Patescibacteriota; class Saccharimonadia; order Saccharimonadales; family SZUA-47; genus JAGQMY01. Next base: position 2,035 of record CAYNWE010000004.1, on the reverse strand, counting down.
TCATAAGACTTAGGAAGCGTGCACTTGCTGAGGATGTAGATCGAGGTCGCATCACCATGAATGTTGTTAATTCTGTGTCACTCGTGTTTGGTAAGGCTGACATAAGAGTGCCGTTTGCACCAAAACGAATTGCATTAAGACCGTTTATTTCTGAGGTCTGTAGCGTAGGAGCGGTTCCGTAGACACGGTTTGCAGTATAATTGTTTCCCGACTTGTCATACCACGCGACAACTGGGTCATCGTCGTCTGTTGCTGGGGTTGTTGAGCCACTTTGCCATTGGATAAATAATTGTGGCGCATTGGCACTTGTGCCGCTGCGGGCGGTTCGCACTCCACTACCGTTGAGCCACCTTATGCTAAACGCCATTGCATTAGATGGGCTCCAGCCTGTACGGTTCACTATCTCTTGTACGATAGAGGTGACATCAACACGTTCTATAGCCCCACTTAATGGCGGATTACTCCACGAAGAAGGATTCCAATTCGTGTTTGCTGTAGTCTTAGTAGCATTGCTCACCGCATTAGTACCGCTCCACGTCGGTGCGTTGTCCGACGCAATTCCCTGCACTTGTAGCTGGACGACGCCCGCTTGCTTTGTTTGGTCAGAAGTAAACTGTATAAAAGCATTTTGTATAGTTGCGCTCTTAGGCGTCGTCACTCCTCTAAAACGCAGTCCTATCACTTGATTGCCTCTTGCGGTACCATCATATGACATTTCCAAATCAGGATCATTAAAAAGCAGCGTACCGGCGCCGGAGCTTGCATTTGAGCCCCGCTGTTCAACCACGTCAGCATTCGACGTACCGGCGAGTGCATTTATCGTTTGCGTATTTGTCGAAACAATTGATTCATAGAGGCTATTGGGCTCATTCGCATCTAGCCACAATAGTGGATTAAACGTTGCGGGGTCGGTCTGACCCGCAGAAACAATAACTTCACCATTCCTTATAATTGTTGATTTTATATCTCTCACTACTTTGGCGTTACTTGATGTCTCAGGGATGTAAACTCTACCTATACCCTGTACACGCTTAGCACTTGAGCTTTCATTATATAAAATCTGTACTTCGATAGTTGCTCTGTAGAAATCATTCACGAACAAGTCTTGCTCCGCAGTGCCAGTATATGATGAATTAATTTCATATTGCTCTTCGGCGTAATCTATTGCGGCTTTGCTTGCTATGTGTGCGATTTGCACTTGGGAATGAAGCACTGCCGAGCCATTTGTCTGCACAGAATTATCAATAATTGCAGTACCAACAACACTTATCAAAATAATAAATGTGAGTATCATTGGCATTGCAAAGCCTTTTCGTGGCATACCTAGTTCACCTTCTTCATTGTTATAGATGTTGGTACCACAATATTGTCACCATATACTTTTTCACCTAGCGTCAAGGTTAGTTTCACGAGCTCAGCATTTGATGGTGATGACAACGCAACATTATTATCATCATAATATTCTACTTGGAAATCAATTACTTTATCAGACAATAACGCATCAGCACTTGTGCAAGGATTCACGACAGCACTCGCAGGGCATGTTTGCTTCTTATAATTGACACCACATGTTGCATACTGAGGAACGAGTGTCCTTCTAAACAAAGATCTATATGGTCCTGTTGTATTAGCAGAAGTAAAATACATAAGGTTGTTAATTGCTATATTATAAGAACTTCCACATGAGCCTGTTTGTTTGTATACAAATTCTCTCGTAGCACTTCGCCTGTCGGCAGTAAGTGCTGTTTCGTAAATAATTAACGTGTCGGTAGGTGCTGTATTGCTCGTCCAGCCTCCACTTGGTGCGTTCACATCAACGAGATCACTAGACTTCGTCAACGCAAAATCTGTTGAGAACAGAAGCTCATCCTCTAAAGACAACAGTAATATTTCACCCTCCATGCGCAATCGTGAGCGCGCTGCACCCTGCAAAAGTTCACCATATTGCGTAAACATGGTGCTTGCCAATAAAATCGAAAGCATTGTTGCAATTGGGAGGGCTATCAATACCTCCAGGATAGTAAACCCTGATTTT
>CAYNWE010000003.1:0-20442 GCA_964400855.1 uncultured Candidatus Saccharibacteria bacterium | reverse complement strand
TAATGCTACTGGGAATATGTTTACTTGGGACGCTGGCTTCTAGGTGTCCGGAATTGGAACAATGATAGAGAAAGAAACAGGGAACCGTGTTCCCGCGGTTGAGCTAAAAACAAGATTGCTCAAAGACATGCATACTGGCGAGAGTATACAGGAATGTGTTTCAGTGCCATTAGAAAAATTTATGCAATGGCAAAAAGATAAAGCTGAAGATAAGCGATTGCGTCAAGCTAACGAACAAAACGATTTGCTTGCAGCACAGGTGCAAAAGGTTGTTGAAGCACGAGCAACGCTTGAAGCATCGCCCAGTATACCCCAGTTAGAAAATCAACAAGGCAGAGAAGAGCTTGATGCAGATAAACTACTTCATGCTGTAGGCTTTGCTCGATCACAGCAAGTGTACATCCCGCGACCGAAAGATGGCGTTTATGCACAAGGTAAAATCTTAGACGCGAAAGTTGACGGTAAGGGAATGATAAGAATTGGCGTTAGGTGGTTAGAGCTTGATCCTGAAACAAATGAACTGATTGGTAAAACGAAGTCTATGACTCCAGTTGAACTCGCTGAAGCTCAGAAACAGGTGCTTGAGGGTAATGTTCTAGTGCGTGGATCAGGACAAGTTGTCGAGGGTATTTAAAAAACCGCTTCGGTAAAATGAAGCGGTTTTTTAAAATTTTCTACTGCTATTTATTCAACGACGACTTCGGTGCGGGTGACCGTACGGCCAGTGAAGTTTTTCTTGCGACGTGTCATGAATTTGACCACACCAGCTTTTTTCGCGTGAATAGTAAAGTTGCGGCTAAGGTAAGTGCCTTTGCCAGCAATTTTCGTCTGACCAACTTGGCGTACGATTACTTCGCCTTCGTTGACTTTTTGGCCACCAGAGCGCTTAACACCAAGACGTTGTCCGGGACTATCGTGAATATTTTTACTGGTTCCACCAGCTTTGACATGTGACATACTAATTGTCTCCTTTTCGTTGAACGCTACTGTCGCAGAATCTGCGATGCTCGCTCACCGTATGCTAGATACGGCTCGCTGTGCTTCTCGCTTCTTTGTTGTATCGTTGTAACGAAAAGAAGCCAAAAGTGCGTCAATGATTTACTTCTTAATGATAACCAGTAGTTCGCGTCCGACTACTTGGCCTTCACGGTGATAAATAAGGTCTTTATCAGCAACGTGTGTGAACTTCACACGATTATAGCCCAAATCGTTCAGATAATCAAGAGCACTAAGGTGTAAAAATTCATGTTTGCCGCGCCAGGTGGGTACCGCCAGGCAAAGTCGTGTGCCACTTTTTAGCTGTTTGCTGATATTTTCTAGGAAACGGTGGTGCAGGGCGTTGACTTCCTGCATGATTTTGGCCAGTTGATCACCTGGTGGAAGCGCTGACAATGGTTTGCCAAGGTACGTTTCACCGGCGACGGTCGTAATCTTTTCTGGTTGGTACCAATGATGCTTGGTTGCGTCTCCTATTTCGACCCGTCGATAATCCCCGACGTGTGGGTATTTTTCGTCAAGCCAGGCCAGGTTGTCGATAGAGTATTGAACCATTCGAGGTTCGAGGTCGCTTCCATAAATGTGGTAGTCCATCAGCATAGCTTCTTGGAGCACGACGCCCGTGCCGCAGAACGGATCTAGTACCACGTCAACTTTGTGTTTGTTTGCAGCGAGGTTGATAATAATCTGCGCGAGTTTCGGCGGCAGCATTCCTACTTTTGCGTCACGGTAGGGGCGTTCACGGTCGCGTGCAGTATATGCGTCAATGTCTTGTATGCGTACTGTTTGTGCAAGATACGCTGTTTTACCGTCTGACACAATTAGGAGTTCCCAGCCGTTTTTTGCAGTCAGCTTGTTATAGAGTACGGTAGCACTGCCGAGTTCAGTTTTGTCATGGGGCACCATGCGTACCGAAGCACCAGTTTTTCGGATCGCTTTTTTTACTGTGAGTGCGGTGGCGGCTAGTTTGCGTGGGGAAATAGCGACACCAAAGGTGCTGATACCGAACGAAAGCTTACCATCAATATAACTTGCATGTTCAGGCGTCGTTTCAAGTAGGTACTGTTCAATTTCTGGCCAGTTTGTCGAACTAAATTGGTGCAGTATGCGCGCGATACGTATCGAGCCGCCAAGTCTATTGAAATCTACCTGTTCTGGTTCGACATTGAGCAAAGATGCCTGCGCGCCAAAAGGCTGGAGCGTGTCGGCGCCGTAGAGACTTTCAAGCTCAGCACGTCCAAGTGCAGGTTGTCTCCCGTGTATTGCAATAGTTTTAAACATTGCTGGTATTATATAGTGAATGACCTTAAAGACGGTAATTTTTGGTTAAAGAAAGCGACTGCTAGGAAAAATTATGAAACTACGTTCAGTAAAATTTTGGATCAATGTACTTACTTTTCTAGCGCTTGGTTTACTTGTCTATTTTGCTCAAGAACAGATTGGAGATGCATTTCAAGCTTTTGCAGACCTGAATCTACTCTGGATGTTGCTCGTGGTGCCCTTGCAGCTGTTAAACCATTTTAGCGTCGCAAAATTTTACCAGTCATATTTGCAGACACTCGGCGAAAAAGTGAGAATTCGTGAGTTATACAAAGTGAGTTTAGAAATGAACTTTGTAAACAACGTGTTTCCGTCCGGCGGGGTAAGCGGGTTTGGGTATCTTGGAATACGTCTTCGCAAACTAGGTATAAAAGGTTCCAAAGCAACATTGCTGCAAACTTCGCGACATATGCTGACCTTTTTGTCGTTTATCTTGTTTCTCATTTTAGCGCTCATTTTACTTTCCGTCTTTGGCTCGGCCAGTCGAATGATTATATTAATTGCAAGTAGCTTGTCGTCAGTGATCATTTTTGGGTCATTGTTTTTGGTCTATATCATCAGTGACGAAAACAGGATAAAACAATTTATGGCTGCTTTGCCGCGGTTGCTTAACTCAATAGTCAGCCTCTTTCACAAGAAGAAACGACAAGCAATTAACATCGAGAAAATAGAAGGATTATTTGGTGACCTTCACAAAGATTACACGCATGTTCGTTCTAACTGGAAATCGTTGCGCGCGCCATTCGGCTGGACGAGTTTGATGAATCTGACCGAAGTACTCACCATTTTCACGGTATATCTTGCCTTTAACGAGCTCGTAAACCCCGGTGCAATCATCATTTCTTATGCGGTCGCAAACATTGCAGGGCTCGTAGCAATCTTGCCTGGTGGCGTCGGCGTCTATGAAGGGTTAATGACCGCAACGATGGCAAGCGCTGGTGTCAACAAAGCTTTGGCGCTATCGGCAACGCTAGTCTATCGCGTGTTCAATATGATAATTTTCTTGCCAATCGGCTGGTTCTTTTACCAGCGCGCACTGCAAACTGAAGCTGGTCATGAGATTGAAGACGTTTTAGAAGGTGCGGTAGACGAATACAATGACGACTCCAAGCTTTGATGTTTCTACCGCAGTAACGGTGCTCAACCAGACGCTCGAATATGCATATCCAACTATGAGCATCGTGGGTGAGGTGTCTGACTTTAGAGTGTCAAAAGGCAAATGGGTGTATTTTGATATCAAAGACCCTGAGTCAAAGTTAAAATGTTTCGGGACAGTGTACCAACTGAAGACTGTCATAGAAGACGGCATGCAGGTTGAGATTGTCGCACAGCCGCGTCTACATAACCTCTACGGGTTTAGTTTAAATGTTGTCAGCCTGCGACCAGTAGGCGAGGGGAGTTTGAAGAAGGCGAAAGATTTGTTGCATGCGCAGCTTGAAAAAGAAGGGCTATTTGCTCCAGAGCGAAAACGACTGCTTCCATACCCGCCTGAGCGGATCGCGCTTGTGACGTCTGCGCAGTCGGCAGCATACGCAGACTTTGTGAAGATACTGTCAGCTCGTTGGCCGCTGCTGGATGTGTCGTTGTATGACGTACAGGTGCAAGGTGCTCAGGCAGAAGAAGAGATTGTGCACGCCCTGAAACATATCAACGAGCAGGCCGCCTTTGTAGACGTCATTATTCTTATCCGAGGCGGTGGCAGTATGGATGACTTGTCGGTGTTTAGTACTGAACCACTGGCTCGAGCAGTTGCAAGCAGCCGCATCCCAACAATGGTTGCGATAGGCCACGAAATAGATACGAGTCTGGCGGAGCTGGCGGCAGACGTGCGTGCTTCAACACCAAGTAACGCTGCCGAGTTACTAGTGCCGGATCTATCTGACATGTCGGCGCGTTTGGGCCAAGCTGGTGCATTCTTGGACACTATTGCGGTTGAAACAATCACAAGGCGGATTCATGGGTTGGAGTCTGCAAGACAACGTATTGATCAAGCAGCCGAAACATACTTACAGCAGGCGCAGCAATTTCTTGCACATGCAACGTTGAGGCTTGAAAGTTACCACCCAAGGCAAGTGCTAAAAAGGGGTTATGGGCTCGTGCGTGTCGGCGGCAAACTTGTATCTCACAAGACAGTGCTTAAAGAAGGCGACATGATTGAAGTAGAATTAGAGCAACAAGTCGCAACGGCAAACGTACATAAGGTAAAACAGAAGGGCTAAACCACTATGAGCAAAGAAAAATCTTTCAAGGAAACGCAAGCAGAGCTACAAGTGATTCTTGACCGTTTTGAGCAGTCTGAACACGAGGATGTTGATGAGTTACTACAAGATTATGAAAAAGGAAAAGCGCTGATAGAGGCGCTGCAAAAACAACTCGCTGATGCGGTGCTGACCATTAAGAAAGCGCAATAATTTCTATCATGAGTGCACTGATTCTGCTCGCTATCGTCGCTGTATTGCTGTTTGGGCTGGTGGTGTTGCGTGGTGCGCCGTACCTGCCGACACTCAAAAAACAAATTGACGATGCGCTCGACATGCTCGCTCTAAAACCAGGTCAGACGCTGCTTGAACTTGGCAGTGGTGATGGACGACTTCTGGCTGCTGCAGCCCGCCGAGGGGTGTACTCAGTCGGTTACGAGCTAAACCCGCTATTGGTTGTGTGGACACGACTACGCTACTGGAAATATCGGCGATTTATCTCTGTTAAGTGGGGCGATTTTTGGCTTGCTGAATGGCCTGTTTCTGATGGAATGTACGTCTTTTTATTAGAAAAATATATGAAAAAACTGGACAACAAAGTTGCTCAATACGCAAAAGGGAAGCACTATAGTGTCGTCAGTTTTGGATTTGAAATATCAGGTAAAAAGGTAGCAGAACAACGTCAGGGTTTGCGTCGTTACGACTACAATAAAAAGTAGCGCTTGCCTGCTGGTAAGCTCGTAGCGTAGAATTATGCTTATGCAACCGAATCAACAAGTGCCGCAAATGCCACAGTCACCGCAAGGCATGCCAATGCAGCCACAGTTCCAGGGGCCGATTCGTCCACCGAAACAAACACATCCCGCCTTATTTTTTGCTGTGCTTATGACAATCGCATTCGTTGGTGCGCTCGGGTTTGGTTTTTGGGCATTTGCAGGTATGCAAGACAACAAGATAAATCTAGACGCTAAAGTGGAAGCAGCATCAGAAGTTGCAGTGACAAAGGCAGAGGCAGCGAAAGAAGCCGAGTTTGCAGAGCGTGACAAAGATCCTTTCCGTGGCTATACAGGTCCATCTACCTATGGCTCGTTGACCTATGGATTCCCGAAAACTTGGAGCGTATACCTTGAAGAAAAAGATTCGGGGACGATACTTGACTATTATGGACATCCGCTTCTCATTCGGGGGCTTGGTAAGGAAAACAGTTTTGCATTTCGTGCGCAAATTCTGGATAGCCCATACGACAAAGAAGTCGAAAAGTTTCAAAAGCAAGCCGAAAAAGGTGAAGTGGCCGTTTCTGCCTTTAGGTTGACCCAGGTACCGAGTGTGCTAGGCGTGCGCGTCGCAGGAGAAGTAGTAACGGACAAACAAGGGGTGATGGTATTGTTGCCAATTCGTGACAAGACAATCAAGCTATGGACTGAGTCGAACGATTTTGCCGCTGATTTTGAACGCATTATAGAGTCGACGACTTTCAACCCTTAAACACCAGTATCTCCTGAAGTAAAAAAGACACGCGACGTAGGGCGGCCGGTCGCGCTATACTTGGTATATGAAGAGGGTCGAACCGGCGCACATTGGGGAGTCGTCAAAAGCGTTATTGCATTTACTGGGCGAAGAGCTCAAGCAACCATTAGTAGCGATAACGCAGATTGCCGAGCTGCAAGGGCTCGACGAAGGTATTTATGCGCATGCGAAACAAGCCTTGCATACACTAGACAACGTCCTTTTGTACCAACGTTATAGTTCAGGGCAGTTGTCGCTACAGTTAGAGCCAGTGCATGTTGGTGCGACCATGCACGCTGTAGCAAAGAACATGGAGCCGCTCATGCGAATCAACGGCTGTCATGTCTCTATTGTCGTCAAGCACGGCCTGCGTCCGGTTGACGTCGACCGCACACTTTTTGCATCTGCACTTCAGAGTTTATGGCAGGCATTTATAGGGAGTTTGCAGAGTGGGGAAAGCCATGTTATCTGCGAGGCGAAACGAACGCCGCGTGGGGTGTACGTGAGTGTGCATAGCGAGCAAGCTGACTTGAGCAATGTGACGCTGACGCAGTCTCACAAGCTCTCTATACAACCAATTACTGGGCTCGCAGGCCCGTCGGCAGACTTGCTTGCCGCTCAGGGCATGTTTAGCTTACTCGGAAGCAAGATTAACAAGACCGCTACCAGTTATTCGCACGGGTTCGGGGTAACGCTCGCCCCAAGTCGTCAACTGCAAATGGTTTAGGGGAGTAAGCTTGCATGCCGAACATACTTGTTGTTGACAGCCACAAACCAACGCAAAAAGCATTGACCGAACTGTTTGACGGCTACAGCGTCAGTATCGCGCCAGACGCGCACCGTGCGATCGAGCAGGCAAATGAAAAAGAAATAGACGTCGTTATTTTGGAGTTATCGCTCGCTGGCCATAGTGGGATGGAATTTTTGTATGAATTTCGCTCCTATACTGACTGGGCAAACGTGCCGGTGATTGTCTATTCACGCATGCAGCTTGCAGATGAGGTGCTACAGTCTCGCACATGGGACACATTGTCGGTTGCGGCGTATTTGTACAAGCCAACCACCAGCTTAAGTACGCTAAAACAAATCGTTGAAAAGGTAGCTCCACTTATATGAAATCGGTGGTCACAGAAGCTATCGTGCTGAAACGCATCAACTACTCAGAAGCAGACCGTATTTTGACATTGCTTACTTCGTCGCACGGCAAGGTAAGTGTAATAGCCAAAGGCAGTCGCCGCTCAAAAAGTAAACTTGCCGGTGGGCTGGAGCTATTTTCTGTCAGCAACATCACGTATATTGACGGCAAAAGTGAACTGAAAACAGTGGTGTCGACCCAACTCGTGACTCACTATGGGGCAATAGTGACAGACATCACCCGTACCATGGCAGCATATGACTGTCTTAAACTTATCGACATGCATACGCAGGCACAGTGCGACGAGGCGTTTTTTGACCTTTTACGCACAGTATTCGCATCGTTAAATGATGTGTCAGTAGAGCTTGCGCTTGTGATGTCGTGGTTTCTTGACCGCTTACTCTATTTGAGCGGGTCGACAATTAACGTTGAGCAACAATCTGACGGCAAACCGTTTGACGAATCGGCTATGTATCATTTTAGCTTTGACCATATGGCGTTTTATGCGCACGCACATGGGGTGTTTTCGCCGCAGCATATAAAGCTGCTGAGACTTTTTGGTAAAGTGAGCACGCCTGCTAACTTGCTCCATGTGAGCGGGGCAGGAAAGCTTGCAGTTGAACTGCAGTCGCTCCTGCTGCAATGTGTGAAACTAGCTCAGTAGTAGTACTGCAACTTGACAAATATGCTTATGTTTGCTATAATATAAAATATATGAGTATGCATGCTTCACCTCAAGAATTGTTACCTCAGCCACCAGCAAGACACGAGCTTGCACAAGCAATTGACATCGCAACACGCAAGCCTGTTGAAACACTGCTAGTACCAAATCAAACTCCGTATGACTGGGCAGCAGAAAACAGAGTAGAGATTACGAGTAGAGTAGTTGAGCCAGGTGAAACCCCACAGTTCGAACGGAAAGAATCTGTCGTGCGACGGGGTGCTCAAATGGTGAATAATGCACTAGGCTTAACGCCTGTGCCTGTTGAGCATGGTGCACCTAAGAATCCAGCAGCTGGTGTTGCTGAAAGAGTGCGCGATACAGAGAGATTACGAAGAAGCTGGCACTAGCCTAACCTCGCTTTACTAGACACACTCAAGGGGGTGTTTTTTTATTTGACTTCAAATCAGCAAAAGTCCATAATCTGAACCATAAGCGATTAAAATTAAAAAGGAATTTTGAGAGATGAGTCCGACACAGTTAAGAGAAAAAATACGTCAAATGTATGTTTATGCAACTGGTAGGGGTCCATCAAATACCCAGTTAGATAAACTTGTAGAGGGAGCAAGTGGGCTCTCAGACTCAGAATTAATTGAGAATATAAAAGCAGAAGCAGCATTAGATGGAGATTTTCATCAACAAGACATTCAGCGTATTTATGGCGAAATTTCAGGCGGCAAAACTCTGAATGCATCCAGATTAGCGCTCGCGCAGTCTGAAGCAGACTCACAAAATATGACTGAAGCGCGTCTGCGAAGCTGGCTCCGTAGTCAAATGCCCGCTTGGGGTGATGCGACAGACATTACAACAGGTGCTCCATTTGAGACACCGGATGCACGTGTCACGCGAATTTATAGCTATATCACGGGTGGGAGAGCTCCGACTGCAGCACAAATCGATACGATTCTTCAACAAGCAGGACCTAATCCTACTGACGACCGCATTACGGTCATGTCAAGGCTGAATGCTCAGTCAGATGGCGACTATCACGCAAACGACATACAGCGAATCTATGGTGATTTAACTGGCGGACAATTGCTGAGTCAGGCAGAGCTGAATCAAGCGTCAACAGCAGCGGACGGGCAGAATATGAATATCGCACAGCTGACTGATTATCTTCGTTCTGCCGCTTTTCGTCTCGGACAGCTCGCGCCAGAGCACCAAACAACGCCACTGACACAACTGATGAGTGACGCAGATTTAAGAAAAATGTTAATGGACTCGTATGCCTACATTACCGGTGGAGAGTCATTGACAGAAGCTGATGTCAATACTATCGATACCGCAATGGCTCTCGTGCGTGAGCGTGGATATAACTATGATGGTGCAATAGCGATGCTTCAGAGAATGACTGAACAAAACGGTGATCATCATTTATCCACCGTGCAGGAAATTTATGCTGGTCTCTATGGCCAAGTCCTCACTGAAGAGTCGGCACGGATAGTTGCTCAGTATGCAGAGCAGCATAATCTCTCTCGAGATAGTCTTACCCGATTTCTTGCTCAAAACCGTGATTTTGCAACAAGTGGAGTTGCGAACGGTGGGCAGACGATGGAACAACGCGTCACTGATGCATATGTTCGTCTGACTGGTGGTAAAAACCCAAGCGCAGAACAAATCTCTTATATGGCGAGTGAAGCCGCTGCAATCAATGCAACCGACAATATGATTACCGATATAGCCCGATCGTATGCTAGTGCTGATGGTGTTTACAGTCTCGACGAAGCAATGGAAATCTATCGTGGGCTGACGAACAATCCAGACGTGCCAGAGCAAGTAGTGAGTGAGATTAGGGGAGCGCTTGGCGATGCTGACTTGAATAACCAAACTCGTAACCAGCTCATAACTGCACTCCGTGGTATTGCACAAGAGAACAATGCGTTGGCAGAAACTCCAAACAGCCCAACCGTCTGGACACTTGATCAGGTTCGTGCACTTTATGCTCAAATTGCAGGAAGTAATCAGAGTGCTGACAATGACCCAAGCCTCTCTGAGGATGATTTACGTTATATAGTTACGACAGCAAACAACATGCGCTTTAATGAAGCGTCACTTCGTGCTGAAATCGAGCGACAAGCACACTGGTATGGAGAATATAACAATGACTACATCCAGAACGTCTACCGTTCATTAACTGACGGGAAAGAGTTATCTAGCTCAGATTTACAAGCGGCTCGTGTTGCAGCAGATCAAGGTAGTATGTATGAGCATCGCCTTAGAGATCACCTGATAGGTTTAGCGAGGGAGAATGGCGATCTCTCAGCAAGTGTCGATACAAACGAGGACGCGCAAAACTACACGTGGGATCAGATACTGGAAAGGTATCGTGTCTATACGGGTTCGGACCGACTTGTTAGTCAAGACTTACTGCAACCCTATATTGATATCAACAGAGAATTTACTGATAGTGAACTAAACACCTTGTTTAGAATAGTATCAGAGGTTAGAGGTGAGTACAGTCCTGAAGAAGTATCTCGTCGATATGGTGTAATTACTGCAGGTCGAAGCTTGGATCCTGATCAGATTCGCGAGATAAGATTTGCGGCTAATGAAAGAGATTTGAACGGTGCTGCTCTCGATTCGTTACTTCGAGAGCGAGCTTTGCAGTTGAACCATGTCACCGCTGACGGCACACCGATTCCGCCTGAAATAGTTCCTGACCTTCCTCCTGGAGGGACCGCTGGTGCTGGTAATACAGGTGGTAGCAATACTACCCCAACTGACAGTGCAAGTTCAACACGAGGAAATAGGCCGTACCGTCTGATTAAGGGGATGGGTCCTGCGCTTGCAAATGATACATTGCGCGGGAATGGTAACGCAGTATTTATTGTCACTGACTCTGGTGAACTGTTCCATGTGACTGAAAACTTAGCCAACGAACTTCGAGCCAATGGTTGGTGGTATTCACCAGAAGAATTGCCTCAAGGCGAAGTAGACAAGATGACGTTGCGTACAAGCTTGACCTATACAGCAGAACTTGGTGTCTTAGACATGAAACCTGCTGGTGATTTTTTGTTAATTCGTGGAAATGGTGCAGCACTAAGCAACTCGCAGCTACGCGGTAACAGCGATGCAGTTTTCGCGGTAGACAAAAACGGCAATATGTTCCATGTCACCGAAGCAGTTGCAAAAGAAATGCAGGCAAATAATACCTGGATGACCCCTGCGATGCTGAACCAGCAAACAGTTGACGGCATGAAGATCTCCGGTGCGCTTACCAACGCAGCAGGCGGGACAACCCCAACCTTATCAATCCAGCCAGGCACTCCTGTTCCGACCGTTATGCCTGCAGCTGGCGGTACGAGTGGGGCAACAGGGAATCCGGCAAATCCAGCGAGTGCAACGTTTAAATTGGTCCGCGGGAAAGGGCCGAACCTTGGCACAACACAGTTACTTGGTAACGGTGCAGCAGTCTATGCTTTGTTCGAAGACGGCACGAAACTACATGTCACTGAAGCGATGGCAAAAGAGTTAGACGCAGCAGGTAAGTGGTATGAACCGCAACAACTAGAACAGTCAGAAATAGATAAGACACCCCCTGCAGGTAGATTAGTAGATATAAATGGTGGACGTGGTCCATTAACAGTTGACTATGTAGCTGGTGGTGCGACGCCGACAACCAGTACGCCAGTACCTACGGCAGCGCCAGATGGGCCAAAGGCATCTGACCGATCGAAAGAACTCGTGCAAGCCACATTTAGACAGTATTTTGGTAAAGATGGGACAGCTGCTGAAGTTGAAGCGTATGCGCTCGATATGGACAATGGCCGATCGTTGAATGTCATCCGTGCAGAAATATCCGCGAAGCCTGAAGCAGCCAGCTTCCGTGAAGATTTGATACAGCAGACATTCCAGCAGTTCGTTGGACGTGCTGCAGATGCAGATGACCTTCGTATTCATAACGAAAAATTGATGTCTGGCGAAGTCACGCCTGAGCAGTTTAGGATAGGAATCGCTAATGCGCAAGAAGCAGTCGATTGGCAAAATAGCCAAGTTGCCGGCGTATCAGGTCAAGCACAGGCAATGTATGGTGAAGCTATTCAGAATATCTACAGACAACAGCTTGGTCGAGATGCAAGCCCAGAAGAGCTACGCATGCATACGGCAGCATTGAGCGACGGTAGTTTGAACTTGCAACAGCTCACTGACCAAGTCTATTGGTCACCAGAGGGAAGTGCGTTCCGTGGCGATCCGGTCACGACTGTTGGGCCAGGAAGTTCAGTTGCCGAACCAGCGCCAGCAGCAGGACCGACGTGGACACCGGACGTACAATATGACCGCACTGGGGCATCAAGAGATATGAATGATCCTAAATATGGATATAACGAAGCCCGCAAGCAAGAACTTCGTGTGCATATGTGGAACCAAGGTACATGGGAAGAAATAGCAACAATCGAAGATATCTATGCGTCAGGTGATGCAGGACGAATTGACGCGTGGGAGCGGTTTAGCCAAACAGGCAAGTACGCACCAGGCGCATCACAACCGGCTCCAGCTGCACCCGCAGCACCAGCGCCAGCGGCGGCCACTGCGCCAAGTCCATCAGCAGTGCACGGCGATGCCGTACGTGCTGCTTACAGGCAATATCTAGGACGTGAAGCAGCTCAAAGTGAAGTCGATAACTGGTCTGCGCAAGCAGCTGGAGGAACTAATATTGTCAGTAGTATAGCAGGTTCAGCTGAAGCCGCAGGCTATAGGCAGCAGATTGTGCGAGACACATTCCGACTCTTTGTATGTCGTGAACCAAGTGCAGAAGATATGGCGATCCATACTGACAGATTAGCTAGAGGTGAAAAAACTCCAGAACAATTCCGACTAGAAATAGCCAACGCACCAGAGGCAGTTATCAACCAAAACTGGCTTTGGGCTCAGCAGTCTCCAGCAGCACAAGCGATGTACAGTGAAGCGATAAATGGCATATTTGTGCGCCAAGCTGGACGACCCGCAACACAAGATGATATACGCATCCACACCGCAGGACTCGTAAACGGCTTAACAAACCTACAGAAACTTGAAGAAAATATAGCCTCAGCAGTACAAAACCAAGGTAGGCTTGTTAAAGCAGGGCAGGTGCTCGGAGCATCAACAACTGTACCGATGAGCTCAGGACTTAACACTGAAGGTGGTACAACTGTTGAAGATAAGCCAGAGATATTCACCGAAAGCGCTGGCAGTTCTGACGAAGATGCTATTTGGGTGACTGATAGTGCTGGCGTCCGTCGCGATATCTCCAGCTTGTCATGGGAAAAGCGTGCAGAAGTGCAGAAGCATGTTGTAGAAGGTGGCGGCTCATTTAACCAGCTTGACCAGATTGAAAACATCTATGCTTCAGGTGATGCGTCAGCTATCGAAAACTGGGAACGCTTTAGTCAAACCGGCAAGTACTCACCAAGTACTCCATGGGGCCAAACCTACCAAAGCGTTATTAAAGACGGCTACTCACACGAACTTGCGTCTGCATGGGCCGACGGCTCACATGCTGACAATATGCAGGCAGCAACAACACCAGTACCTGGTGTTGCACCAGTAGCTGCTTCTGTGCCAAATCCGAACAGCTTTGGAGTATTGTAAGTAAGTAAGTAAGTAAGTAAGTAAGTAAGTAAGTAAGTAAGTAAGTAAGTAAGTAAGTAAGTAAGTAAGTAAGTAGAGAGCCCTCAGCTTGTGAGGGCTCTTTATGTTTCGTGCAACGCTTGTTCAGTCTATTTGTGTAGTTCTATGGTCACTTCACTATCGTCGTTTGTGTTCTCGCCGTGTAGCTGCAGTGCATCTGGCGTAACTGCTGTCGCAGGAGTATCTTGCGATTGAGTTGAACTAGCTTCTGGTGTTGGAGGTACGTAAGGCGCAGCAGCGACGTTCTTCATCGCTTCTTGCTGTGCAGCTTCTGCTTGAACGCGTTCTGCTTCTTTTTGCTCAAACGCTTTGAGTAGGTCAGATATATTGCTTGTTTTTTGGACTGCTTCTTCAGCCTGAATCTCTTGCTGCGCAATCTCTTGTTCGATGCCTTCGAGTTTCGCGAGATATGCGTCAAGCCCACCGAGGTTGCGAACGTCAGTCAATGTACCGTTTTCTAGGACATATATGACGTCCATCAGTGCGAGAAGCGGCTTTCGGTGGGTGACCATGACGACTGTTTTGCCTTTGACCATTTCAGCGAGCGAATCACGGATATAGTTTTCACTTTTTACATCGAGTGCAGCCGTTGGCTCATCAAGACAAATGATAGGGGCATTTTTAATGAGTGCGCGGGCAATAGAAAGTCGTTGACGCTGACCGCCGCTGAGACTTCCACCGTCTTCACCAACTGGGGATTCAAACGCCATCGGCATCTTGACGACAAACTCAGAAATGTTTGACACTTCAACTGCATATTGAATTTCTTCGTCAGTAATGTCACGGTAGATATCACCTTCAAGCAAGTTACTGAAGATATTTTCGTTAAAGAGCTGCGGTGTTTGGCTCACCCATGCTATTTTATGCCGAAGTTCTTTGAGCGACACCGCTTGCGTATCAACACCGTCGATAGTGACATTGCCTTGGTCCGGTTCTATAAACAGTGGGAGTAGTTTCAATATAGTACTTTTACCACCACCACTTGGCCCGATAATACCCACTTTTTGGCCGGCAGGGATGGTGAAGTTGAGGTTTTGGAACACGGTTTGGTCTTTGTATGAATATGACACGTTTTTGAATTCAATTGTTCCTTGGATGTTTTGCGGCATATGGTTGTCAGTACGTAAATCTTCAATGCCTTCGTGGTCGGTGAGTACTTCATAGATACGGCTGACATCAATCAGTTTTTGGTTACGTGTCGTAACTTGGCTGATAAGTTGCTGTACTGGTCCAACAAGGTAGCCCATGTAGGTGATGAAAATAATCAAGTCACCAAAGGTAATTTCACCTTTGAGCACTTGTGAACCGCCGAGATACATAACAGATGAAGTAGCTATAACGACCAGGAAGCCATTAGTTTTGTCGAGAATCTCACGCCAAAACATGCTTTTTCGGGCCGTATCATAACTTTTGAGCCACAACGTATCAATTTTGTTTACCATCTTGTCTTCAAGTGTAAATGCTTGAATTGTTTCAGCATTGTTAACCGACTCAGTAATTTTTGACGAACTTTCAGACGCGAGCTCGGTGGCTGCTCGGGCATATTTGCCCATATGTGGCCCAATGATCTTGATAGTGATAAACAGAGCAGGGAGGAGCAGTATAGCGCTAATAGACAGCCCGGCATTGATATTGAGCATGATACCAAGCACGCCGACGATGACAATAATAGACTGAATAATAGAAGACGTTGTTGCGAGTACAAGCTCAGATAAGCTGTCAGTCACCACGTTTTGTCGGTAGATGTAGTCACCCTTGGCGAGGCGCTCTTGGTGAAAGAGTGGCAAATGCAGAATGTGTCTGAGTGACTCTTGTTTGATACTGCGGTTGAGCCGAAAGCCCACTTTGAGCAAGAAAAAGTCCCTGACAATACCAAACAGTGCCCCAAATACAAACAGACTTACGGTCATAACTGACGTTGCGAGGAGTAATTGCGTTGGTTCGAGTTCTTTCAGTGGTCCCCACGCAGGTTGACTACCAAATACTGAGTCAGCCATGATCTTAACAGGCCACGGTTTGAGCAGGGCAATCATGGTGTCGAACAAGTTGAGCCCGACGACAAGAATAACCGCTGAAAATGCTCTTTGGTGATATTTTTTGAGCCAGATTTTCATGGCGTCGGTTTTTTTGGCTTGTGCACCGTGCATTTCGAGCCAAGCGGTGAAGCCCTTGTCAGCGAGGTCCTTTGGCCAGCCTTTTGCCATGAGGTCGTCGATAACCATGTTGATAGGTACTTTGCGACGTACAGCGTCTTCAATATCGACAAATATCTTCTGATCCATAAACCCTCTTTATGTTTAAGCTTACCAAACTGTTACACGGCGAGCAAAAGAATCTGTTTGTTTTATCCAGTAGTTTCTTCTGTGGTTGTATTCATATATAATCATGCGCATATGAGTGATAAAAAAGCAGATGTGAGTTTAGAAGATATTGTAAGTTTGTGTAAACGCCGTGGGTTTATTTTTCAAGGCTCTGAAATTTATGGTGGTTTAGCTGGGACGTGGGATTACGGTCCACTTGGTGTTGTACTGAAAAAGAATCTTACTGATTTATGGTGGAAAATGTTCGTCGAAGACCGTGAAGACATGGTGGGTGTCGATGCCGCAATATTAATGAACCCAAAGACCTGGAAGGCAAGTGGCCATGTCGACACATTCACCGACCCGCTTGTCGAGTGCTCGAACTGTAAAGGTCGTTTCCGCGCAGATAAAATAGACACGAGCAAATGCCCAACTTGTGGTAAGGAAAACACTTTTGGCGAACCAAGGCAATTCAATATGATGTTTGAAACGAGAGTTGGTCCTCTTGCAGACACAATTGCGGTAATAGCCCCTTTCGACGTAAAAGCAGGTGAAAGATTCATATTGGGAGGTGAAAGCAAAAGTACGGGAACAGATACTGTTTATCTTCGACCAGAAACTGCGCAAGGTATTTTCACTAATTTTAAAAACGTTGTCGACACTCTTTATCCGGACGTGCCGTTTGGTATTGCGCAGCAAGGGAAGGCTTTTCGTAACGAGATAAGCCCTAGAGATTTTGTGTTCCGTAGTCGTGAATTTAACCAGATGGAGATTGAATATTTCATCCATCCTGATAACTGGGAGCAACTATTTGAAAACTGGCGCGCAGATATTAAGACGTTCTTAGAAGCAGCAGGTGTTGATATGTCGGCAGTGAGTGAGTATGAGGTGCCAGCTGATGACCTTGCACATTATTCAAAGAGAACAATTGACTACGAATTTGCGTTCCCACACGGCAACGACGAGCTTCTTGGGCTTGCATATCGAACAAACTTTGACCTAGGCAACATCCAGCGTGAAAGCGGAAAGAAAATGGACTACCGACCAAAAGATGGCAGTAAGCCATTTGTCCCGCATGTGATAGAGCCAAGCTTTGGTGTAGAGCGGTTAGTCATGGCAGTACTTTGTAGCGCGTTCGAAAATGATCCAGAGCACGAACGAGTCGTATTGCGCCTGCCAGCACATATCGCACCTGTGAAATACTGCGTGTCACCACTCTTGAAAAACAAGCCGGAACTCGTCGCGAAAGCTCGTGAAGTCTACAGCGCGCTAAAGAAAAAGTACGGCGCAGTTATGTGGGACGACAACGGCAACATCGGGAAGCGCTACCGCCGCCAAGACGAGATTGGGACGCCGTATTGTGTCGTCATAGACTTTGACACGCTTGAAGATGATTCAGTAACCGTTCGAGACCGTGACACAACCGAGCAAAAGCGAATCTCAGTAGCAGACTTATTGCAATAGTAAAACCTCGCCAGGTTTGAAACGTGAAACAGTAGAAGAAGTTTTACATCTAGAAAGTTTACTCTAGCAATCAAAGAAACTTTTTTAGTACACTTAAAGTATGAAAAAGCATAACCAACTTGGATTCGGTATTGTGCCTGTCTTAATAATTTTTGTCGTCCTTGCGGTGGTTGGATTTGCTGCAATACGAGTACTTGGTAGCAATGGCAGTGAGTTTGGTGAAAATGATTCATCAAAAACAACTCAAGATAACACCAGGGTGCCGTCAGACAGCGCAATTGACGGTGACGTACTTGAGCTGCAAAATTTGGGGCTTGAGAGTCTCGAAGACAATGTTGTGACGCAGGATGCGCTAAGAGAATACGCAACAAATGGTTTAAAAGGGTTTTATGTTTTTGGCGATATGTTGTCGGGTGGCAGGCTCAACCCTAATTTAGAATTCGCATCAGTAAGACCTGACACAGATATTGTGGCTGCAGTGGACGGAGAGATAGTGTTTGTGAGGTCGCAAGGCGACTCTGATGATTATGAAGTATTCTTGCAGACGTCGCAGTCGAGTGCCTGGATGATTGGCTATGACCATTTGACCGAGGTAACTGTGAAACAGGGTGACAAGGTACGTGCGGGTGACGCGCTTGGCAAGGCTGCAGTGCAGGGGAATGGGTTGCATCGGTTTGAGTTTCAGGTCAACAAAAAGGTCAGCGCCAGCGAAGATATTCATTATTGTCCAGTGTCCCTCCTGGCAGGCAGCGTAAAGCAAGCTGTGACTGACCAGCTGAAGCAATTAATGGCTGAATGGGAAGCACTCGGTGGGAATGCACTATACGATGAGTTGAAAAATACAGAAACCCCTGGGTGTTACGTCGACACCCTGACCCCAGCGCAAGCTGAGGGTCGTTAGAATAGCCCTATGATAAGATACTGACATGCAAGATTGTTTAGATTTCCTAGATAAGCTATCGATACCATACGAGCTGTTGACGCATAAAGCGGTGTATACCGTTGAAGAGGCGATGATTGAGTTACCCGGAAGGACAGAGATTAAAAATCTATTCATCCAGGACGATAAAGGGAAAAGGCAGTATTTGGTTATTATGCCTGGGTTAAAGAAGCTTGACTTGAAGCAACTCGCTACTGACTTAGGTGAGAAGAAAGTACGTTTTTGCAGCCCTGAAATGGTAGAAAACATGCTTGGCGTGAAGCCAGGCTCTGTGTCTATCTTTTGCTGTCTAAACCCAAATTCTTATCACGTAAAGGTGATTTTTGATGAAGCATTATTGAGTGAGCCCGACCTTGGTTTCCACCCAATTATCAACACGGCAACAGTTTTCGTGCCGACAGAGTCAATACATAAGATTCTTGCTAGCCTCCCGCAAGAAAAACAGATACAATCATTGTAATGTAAGCACAGGCAATTTTATTTTTATAAGGATGTTTGTATATTTAACAGTATGATTTTGGAAAATGAAGAAGCTGCTCGTGAATTACTCGAATCGAGTCGAGAAGGCTTAAAGAGTATCGACCATGAGATTATAGAATTGCTCGCACTACGTGCCGAAATTGCTTTTCAAGTGGCGGATGCAAAGATGATTCTTGGACTCCCGGCACGTGTACCTGAAAAACACAATCAAGTTATTGAAGAGCGCATAAGTTATGCTGCTCGATTGGGCTTGTCCAGGGCTTTTGCTCTATCTGTTTTCGTCCCTGTACTCGAAGAATCTGTTGATATACAAAACAGTGTGCTACATACAGAGCCTGAAGTGAAACACTCCGTAACCCCTGTACGTATTCGACAAGGCTCAGCGATGACTGAAACGGGTGAAGAATCATTTCGTGCCGTCATGCCGCTGATCGTGAGAGATGCGCGATTTATTGTAGAATAGCGAAAAACCGGCATATCAAAAACGGGACGACTACGCTACACTAAATGAATGCGAATTTTCTATACAGATGGTAGCTGCAGCCCTAACCCTGGTCCTGGCGGCTATGCGGTTATCGAAGGCGACAAGCCAGTTGCACTCGGATCTGACAAAAGCTCGACAAATATCCGCATGGAGGGCAGGGCGCTTATCGCCGCGCTAAAATGCGGGGCAGGTGAACCGTGCGAAATCCGTACCGATAGTGAATTTTGGATTAACGTTATCACTAAGTGGGCACCTGGTTGGCAAGCAAAAGGGTGGAAAAAATCAACTAAAGGCGAGATACAGAACCTCGACCTTGTGCAAGAAGCACTTGCGCTGTATCAACAGAGTCAAGCAAAGCTAGTGTGGGTGAAAGCGCATGTTGGCCATGATGGCAACGAGAGAGCAGATGAATGGGCAAATAATGCAAGAAAAGGTGCAGTTTTGTGAACATCGGTGTTGTTTTTAGTCTAGTGCCATTAATTTCTTGGGGTGTTGGCGACTTTTTTGCAAGCAAGCTTTCAAAGAAAGTAAATAACTTTGCGTTGAGCTTATTTTTAAGTATTGTCGGTTGGGTTGTTGTCACCCCTCTCGTGATGTACTACGGTTTGCCCGCTGTCACTTTGGGGCAAGTGGGTTACTTTTTCTTAGGGTCTGTGTTCGTAAACGGTGGGTTTTTGCTCATGTTGCGCGGGTTTAACAACGGCCCAACTGGGCTCGTAGCGCCTATAGCAAATGCGTATGCCATTGTTACGGCGCTTATCGCTGCACTGTTTTTTGGAGATAGCCTTGGGCTTACAAAAGTTGCCGGGATCATGCTAGTAGTCATGGGGATTTCGGCTGTATCTTATTCAAAACCTACACCTGGTGAATTTAAAAATCGATCAGTTGCGTTAACTTCTGCAATGTTTGCTCTGGCGAGCTTCGGGCTCGGTTTTGCGTTTTTTGGCGAGGCAGCAACAGGGGAGTGGTATGAGAACTCTTTCATTTTCCAGACTATCAACGTATTCGTCGGTTTGGGCATTTTGCTTTTGTTTGTCCACAAAGACAAGATAGTTGAGCTGAAAAAGGCGACTAAAAATAAAATCGCTTATGCATGTGGTGCACTAGGATCAATAGGGGCAGCAGGGCTGTTTTTAGCACTCGATACTATAGACACGGTCGCGATACCCGCAGCTATAGCTGCTGCTGCACCATTAGTCACTGCACTTATGGCTTACATCTTCGACAGGGAACACCTCACAATGTTTCAAAGACTTGCAACAGTTGTGATCGTCGCAGGTATAATAAC
>CAYNWE010000002.1:5855-20856 GCA_964400855.1 uncultured Candidatus Saccharibacteria bacterium | reverse complement strand
CTACTAAAAATCATAGGCACGCGTTCATAAACACTGAGTTTAGCCATGGTGACCACCGAATCTTACTTGATGAACTCACGACACTTGGAGTGCTTGCCCCGGCGTGGACAAGTCTAGCACATGTAGAAGGTATGGGGATTGTACGGACACCATGGACTGATAAAGCGCCAACACATAATCCTTCATGAACATAATTTAAGGAAATATAATGGGTGAGATGTTGAACGTGAAGGTTATACGTACGGGTGAGTTTATGACTATACCTGATGTTGAGCCCCTACCTTCTGCAGTTGCTTTCAAAGCATTGTCTGATACTATTTGGAGCCTGCGAGAACCTGGCAATATGATGACGAGTCATATTGTTTCGTCGTGCTTGTCTGTAGTAGATACCCAGGCAGTGTTAGACGGTGCGTTGCATGATGTAGACGAAGCGTTTGTGCTATCTAGCCAACAAGAGGCGTTTGTTTTGGGGAAAACTCGTGAGGGTGAAGAGGTTTCAATGACGCCACAAGCTCTTATGACACCCGATGATGCCTACGTAGGGACATATAGCTGGGATGAGCGTAATACCACTCGCCAATCTATCATAGACGGAGTACAACAAGGAGTGATGTTCACTGATGAGCATGTGGATTTTTACCGGGAGCTGGTGGTTGGCTTTGGGTTTTTTGGTAGTGGGTATCGAGATGCGAAACTCGCGTATAGAATGCAGCGGATTCAGTATAGACAAGACCAGCCGACTGAGCTGGTGATGATGTTGTGGCACAGTAAGCTTGCTCGAGGGGGCTATGAAGGCACCGTGTTGCATACTGCTGAGCTCAGCGTTGAGCAAGAAATGAAGATGCTTGATGCTATCAGAACTATTGGTGGGTATACGGCTGCTCAGGCATAGCTGGTAGTTTGCCTACTACTAAGCCATCTTCGTATTTAAACAATTGTGTGTTGTGAGGTCTGAAGTTTGGATGATAGTATGCTGTTGGGTCGTCTACGTCACAAGCGATTTTACCGAGTTGCGAAAGTGAAAGTAACTCGAGAGAGATGTGCTCTCTACCGAACCTGGCGTCTTGACGTGGTGTGATTAGTCCAATGTCAATCGCTATTGCTGCAACAGAGCTTATGAATGGAGTGTCTGCAGAGTTTTGTAAGGCTCTATTTGATCCCCAAAGAAGAGCTTCAACTTCTGGGACTTCTTCAAGCGCGTATTCGACGCATATAAGTGCAGAATGTTGTTTGTAGACTGTTTCAATTGCTTGAGCTTTCCAGTGGTCTCTTGTCTTGTATTTTGGCATAGTTTTACCCCTTTTTATTATTATAACTATACTTGGTAAGTAATTTGATAAAAATATGGAAACGCTCCGCTTTTATCCATTTCTAACTAGCTACATTTTATAATATCAATTAATCATTGCGGGTGACTTCGTCCCGCACCCTAGACCAACTTTTCCCTGCAGCTGTAAAAGTTGGCAAAAGAGCCGCAGCCTACAATAAGAACACTATTGCCAAGAACTCATAAGTTACCGTTCCTGCGGAACGACAAGCGGTCAAAAGTGGTTACTGAATATGAAGACTTTTGACACGTCCTCGGAAGTGACTCGGTAACTTATGAGCCCCTGGCATCGGTTTTATTGTCAAAGGCTGAGGGGCTACAGGAGCTACTAAAACACTGGTATAATGATGTTATGAAAAAAGCTTTGTTGTTGCACGGCACAGATGGTGATTCTACAGTAAATTGGTTTCCGTGGTTGAGCGCGCAGCTGAAAAACGACGGATGGGATGTGTGGAGTCCTGATTTACCAAATGCACACACACCCAACATCACTGCCTATAATGATTATTTGTTTGGGCATCAAAAATTTGATTTTGATAAAGACACGGTTATAATTGGCCATTCTTCTGGAGCAGTTGCTGCCCTGGGGCTTCTGCAGGCTCTACAATCTGCGCAAATAGTAAAGCAATGTATTTTGATTGGCGCCTTTCGCGATGATCTAGGCTGGGATAACTTAGGTGGACTTTTTGAGAAGCCTTTTGATTATGAAAAAATAAAAAAGCAGTGTGAGTCATTTTTGTTTATTCATTCTGATAATGACCCTTACTGTCCGCTTGATCATGCGGAGTATTTATCGCAAATGGTGGATGGCGAGCTAAAAATAATACCTGATCAGAAACATTTTAGTTATGAAACAGATCCAAAGTATAATGAATTTCCTGAGCTGCTTAAAACTATTAATAGTTTATAGTTGCTACTATTTGATCTGAGCCATTATAACTCTTGCAGCTCTCAGCCTTTGACAATAAAACAGATGCGAAGGATTAATAAAGATACCGAGTCATTGCCGAGGACGTGGCAACATACTCTATATAAATAACTATGTTGCCCGACCAACGGGAGTTCCGCAGGCACGGTGTCTTTTTAGTGCTTCGCAATCCTGTTTTTATTGTAGGCTGCGGGGTTTTTGCATACTTATGAACCTGCAGTCAAAAGTATGACCGGGGTAAAGGGGTGTAACGACCCCATTAATATTTAGATATTTATTGTGCGCCCATTTTATTGAGTTTTTATTGTATTTCTATGAGATTTAGGAGGGGCTGTTGAGGGTTTTGGTTGAAGACGGTATGGCCTATTGATTCAGCTATGCGGGTTCTTGCTTGTATGATGGCGAACTCTGTTTTGTTTTTCACTGTAGTATCGGTTTCTTGATGTGTAATTTTGCTTTGCTCTTGATTCGTGGTACATGTGTTGTTCTCATACGTTGTTGCTTACCTGGGCTTGCCAGTGTGCCTAGGGTTCTAGTGCACTTTGCATAGGATACGCTTAAACACACAAAAAGTAAGTAAAAACATATTTACTAAAAATGTCAATTATACCTATTACTTTTGTACTTCTGCTGGCTTTAAGTGGAGGCCGTTGTATCTGACTGAATCGAGGAAGCCTTGTAAATTGTCGACGCGGCTCGACTTTTTGTCGATTGATTTTTCAATTTTCTCTAGTTTTTTTGCTCTAAAACCGGAATAAACAAATGTAAAGTACCCCATTGCTGCAAGTGAATCAAAGACTTTGTCTACGTCGTTGTATGGTGTGTCTGAAAACAGATCATAGCCAAATCTGTTGCCAACTGCCAAAGCTAACGCTGTGTTACCTAGTAGGAAAAGTCTCGCGTATTTTTTTCTTAATTTATTTCGTTCAGGTACCTGCTCAACAATCCTCGATTCGAGTACTTTTATGCGTTCTCTGGTTAAATTTTCTATTATTTCGGTGCTGTTTTCAGTTTTGTACCCTGTTGAAAAGTCATATGTACCGTCGGAAACTATCGGCGTTAATTTCTCCTTATAAATATGATCTTGAGAGAAAGGTTGTGTGTCGTCACCTACCTGAGATTTAAGCATGAGGTTAAAATCCACACTTGGATCTGAACCATCTCTGAGCATAAACTGGGCTAATTGCATATGAACTGTATAGCGCTTAGCTGGGGCTTCAGCAGTGGTCGTGAACTCTACTACTGGATTTGCAAGCGTTGCACCGAATGGGAGGATTATTTGTTCGCCTACTACTTCGCTCATATGTTCATGACTCCTGTTTGTATATAAGCATATAGTTAACACGTAATGTGTGCAAGTAGACAGTGTTATATGCGTTACTAAACGTGTTAATGAAATGTGATTTTATGCTATTGTAGTGGGTATGAGCGAAATAACGAGTTACCCCGATACATATATTGAAGATTATGATATGGCGCTAGAGGTAGCGTATGCAGGCAAAGAGCTACGCTGTTTGGCGGCAGCTGGGCGGATGGTTGATGCGGTGTTAGCCGAGCACGTCACCCCTGAAATAATAAAAGGTACAAATTACCATGAACAAATTAAGTTTAAATCTGCATTTGATGAAGTTGATATTGATATACAAGCGAAAATGGCCAATGATTTATTTCAGATAAGCACTGTTTACCCCGAGGCTTTTGCATATATTAGTAATAAGCCTGATCAACCTATGACTAAAAAAGCTATTTTAGATAAATTGGCTCTAGTTGTTAGCACGGGTGGTTTACCAATAACTACAAATGATCAGTGGGTTAAAATTAAGCGCGCATCTACGAAGCTTGACGAAGAGGCAGAATTATCCGAGTCAGTAGCGGCAGTATTATATGATAGCCCTCCGAGCCCTGACTTTCTGCGTGATTGTGAATCTTTGGTTTCTGAGAGATTAGGGTTTGGTAAACAAATTACTGTAGAAAAAGTGAAACAACTTTTGGCTAGTAGTGACTATTATCGCAGGTCGGCGGTAGAACATATTAAGCGTAGCAATTACGAGCTTGAGACATTGAATGGAGATATTAATCCAGATTGGACTAGAACTCAGCGACTATTGAGTCTAGTTGAATGTGTTGAGAATGAGCTTAGCACTCACCAGAAAAATACTGAGTATGGTGTTCGGGTTGCAGAACTTTTGAACAGCGAAGATATGACGTATGCAATGTTGAAACAACTCTGGATAGATGGCACTGATATAGTTGTAAAAAACAATATTAAGAGAAGTTTAGGATACAGAAATATATTTAAGAAAATTATATCTGGTGAGGCGGCGACTTATGTTTCTGCGCCGAAGGAACAAGTTTAGCTGACATGAGTGCTGAGGTGTTGGAGCATGCTGAGTTAGGGTTTGCGAATAATGATGTTGTTGAAGTGTCAAGGAGACTACGGCGTAGCGATGAAAAAACTTGGCTTTTGAATAATGTAAATAGCTTGTATAGGGCACATGTTCTGGACCATTCTGTTGAGTTCCGTCTAGTTTCTCCTGATGACGGTGTGACTGATATGCTTGCAACTGACCAGGTCGTAGATGAGCACTATATAGATCGGGAATCAAGTATGTGTGCGAATTTTCGGTTTGATAGAGCTGTAAGATTTCTCGGGAATACTGAGTGGATTTGGCATGCGAGTAGCGTTGCGAAACCTGAAACGGTAAACTTGGTTGCCGATGATTGTTTAAGTGGTTTCAAAGTGCATGGGTTACCTTTGGTTATGCAAAAACCTGACACTGATATCGGAGCATTTACCCCTATTACTTGCGTAAGGGCTTTAGCTAATTCTTATATACCTGTGAGTACAGAGCCGTATTTTTTCCACCATGATATGGCGTTTCATGCTGAGCAGGCTAAAGGGCTTGAATTTGATACGATGTCTGCAATTCAAGCGATTGCTTCGTATATCGTTGCTCTAGAAGATCAACCCGTGGGAGAGTTTGATAGAAATGTAGCTCGTGATTTGAGTATCGAGCTTGCTGAGCTATTCGACTACAATACGTTTACAGGCAAGTACTTTGAGAGTTATGCAAAATCGCCTGATGATAAAATACTATCGCAAATGTTACAAGTTCCTATACCGTTTGTGGGGCGTAAACATAAGTCTGATATGAAAGATTTAATATCGAGTTTTAGATTTCAGATTACTAAAAACGGCACGGTTATGCGAAATGCCGAAACTCTCGATCATTACGAACGAATTTTGCAAGTCATTGCCCCGCCAAAAGTTGAAAAGTCATGAGCGTTGAATCATTATGCAATGATGAAAGAACAGAATTGAATAGAAGTGGTGTTGATAGTCCAGTTGAGATTTATGATTGGGCGCAGGAAGTTGGTGGGGTTGAGCACGACAACACTAGTGACGAACATTCAGTTTCTTCTGACAGGGTGATGCTGTTGTCTTCGGCTGCTGGGTCGGCGGTGTTTGCAGCATGCGAGTTTGGGATGGCTCTCGAGCGGCCTGTTGCAACGGTAGCAGGCGTGGTCACACTGTATACAAGTGCGCTCTTAACTGCGAGACGGTTGCGCAGTCAGCAGTACGAGATACTTTAGTAGAGCAGAAGTAACGTTCTAAATGCCGTCGCAGGTGCCTTCAATAACGACTCCTGTTGCGCGAACGTCGATGATCCAGTCGCCACCGCCTGCTATCACATGCGTTTCTGGACCTTCGGCAATAGGTATAGCTTCGCCGAAAACTGACTCTTCGTCTGGGGTGCGCGGACTCGCGCTTGTATCGTTTTCGATTTTTACGCGTGCCAAATCATCTTTTCTGTTAACCGTGATAACTGCTTGGTCAGACGGTTTTTTCCCGTGCACTATGAAGATAGCGTTACCGTCGCCATACAGTTCCGAACGGGTACGGCGGCTGTCACACTGGACGTTTGTTGTGTCCGTGAGGTAGCTGTCTACTGCACATGCAGAGAGAGCAACGCCTGCTAGAATAGTCGGCGCGAATAAAAGACGTTTTTTGCGTTCTGGTGATGGGGTTGGTTTACTGTGTTCCATATATTTAGTTTTTTCTCTTACGCAATTTCTTCAATATTCAACCCATTCATGAAGAACATGGTGTGTGACTCTGCGAATGAAACAATTGATGCGTTTAGTGCTGAATACACTTCTCGCTGTTTTGCTTTAGCATCTGGAACTGATAGATTTGGGAATGAATTGATTGGTATTAGCGGATTGTCTTCTTCATATTGCTCGAGTGTAGTTGGTAGTGCTTTCTCGAAAGGAATACCGCTTCTAGATAGGATTCCTACCGTCGCTGCGTCAGCACCGTATGGTGTACAGAATGTTCTAACAGGTAATTTTCCCATAACATGGTGCGCTCTTTTGTAAAAGAGCCCTTCGTCTGTCAGGAGTACGTCGCGGGTACCTTCTGACCCACTTGACACTGCAGTATTTTCAGGAAGTAGCGCATCGTTAAGTAACCAGCCAGCAGTGGTGCCCAAATGTAGGAAACTTCTTCCTTCGTGGACTAATCCTCCGACGGTGTAATGACCTTCGTAGACGGTAGATTTTTTTATTCTTTCACCAATTGTCGCGACTTTCATATGCTCAACTACGATGTTCGGTTTTGATTTGAGGATTGCCCCAACTAATCTATGTGAAAACTCGTTCTGCGTAAGTAAATCTTGCACTTCTGACAGACGCGCTGCTCTTATTCGTTCAGCTTGTTGTAGTCTTAATGCTCGCTCTTGTACCCTATCTTGTTCGTGTTGTCTCTCTATACGTGCTTTTATGCCGTCCATATGTTGCTCCTGTTGCTTTGAGGCGTATTATCTCACTCAGAAGAAATACTTTGCAAGCATAGGCGACTTCCATACTAGTATTAACTATAATGCGAGCAGTCTGTTGTGAGATACTACAATCATGAAAACAATAGCTTATGGAACAATGAGTGCGACAGGTACAGTGCAAAAAATAGAAATAGAACGACGCGAGTTGACTGCGCGTGATGTAGAGATATCGGTCATGTTTTGTGGTATTTGTCATAGTGACATACATACAGCGCATGGTGACTGGGGTGACGTTGCGTATCCGTGCGTGCCGGGACATGAAATAGTTGGTACAGTGTCTGCTGTTGGCAGCGAGGTGAGTAAGCACAAAATAGGTGATGTGGTGGGCGTTGGCTGTATGGTTAACTCGTGTGGAACATGCGAACAGTGCAAAGCTGGTGAAGAAAACTACTGTAATGCTGTCGTGTGGACATATGCATCGACTGACAGCATCGACGGTACTGATACGAAAGGCGGTTACGCAGAAAAAATAGTCGTGACTGAAAACTTCATCATACCGATACCTGCGGGTATGGATCCGGCACAGGCTGCACCACTATTGTGCGCTGGGATCACCATGTATTCTCCACTGCGAAAATGGGGCGTTACAGCCGGCATGAAAGTGGGCATTATTGGCGTTGGCGGGCTTGGGCATATGGGTATAAAGCTCGCCGCTGCAATGGGTGCTGAGGTGAGTGCTATCACGACGAACGTATCAAAAGCTGAAGTTGCAGAATCGTATGGTGCAAAGCATGTACTTGTGTCGAGCGATGAAGCGCAGATGGCAGAGTTTGCGCAGTATTTTGATGTGCTGATTGATACGGCACCGGGGGCACATGAGATGAAACCATATATTGATTTGTTGAAGCTGGATGGAAGTATGGTGATGGTGGGACCAATCCAAACGACGTTTTCGTTTGTTGCGTCTGATTTGATGAGCAAACGACGGTCTGTTGCTGGCTCAAGCATTGGCAGTGTGGCTGAGACTGTTGAGATGCTTGCCTTTTGTGCAGAGCATGCTATTTACCCGACAATTGAAATTGTACAGCCTGGGCAGATACAGGATGCTTGGGACGCTATGATGGCGAGCAGGATGGATCATCGGTATGTTATAGATTTGAGGGTGAAAGGCTGAAGGGCTGAGGGCTGAATGGCTTCTCTCTTCTCTCTATCCGCTATCCGCTTGCCTGCTATTCGCGGCGGAGGGCGTCAATAGGGTTGATTCGTTGGGCTCTGCGGGCTGGGAGGAATACGACGAGGAGGCCGACGAGCGTCATGAATACGAGTGTGCCGAGTATGAGTAGTGGTGGATAAGCAAATAGCTCAAAGCTGTCGTCTACGCCTCTACGGGAGGCAAAAATGTTCATGATGATATTGGCGAATCGGCCTAGCAAGAATGCACCAAATAAGCCAACGAGTGAACCAAACAATGACAATAATAATGCTTCAAGTATAAATAAGCGCTTCATATCTATGGAACGAGCACCGAGGGCGACCATGAGGCCAATTTCTTTGGTTCGTTCTAGCAAAGATATAGTGAGTGTGTTGAACATTCCAAGCACTGCAACGATCATACCAATCGCACCGAAGCCAACGAGAATGAAGTTCATGAAACGGAAGACATTGTTGATCTCGTCTAGTGTGTCTGCTGGTGAGGTGGTTTCGAAGCCGAGGCTTTCGAGCTGTGCACGGATTTGTGGAACGTTATCTATATCTGATGCACCTACTTTTATCTGAGAGTAGATATCGACGCCGGTATCTCGGAAAACTTGACTGTCAATAAATACCTCTGCCCCACTGCCTGAATCCATGACACCGACGACAGTAAATGTTTGGCGGAGTTCTTGGACGTCATCTTGCTGCTTGGAAAGCGGCACGACAATTTCGACTGATTTGCCAAGGACTGCCTCGATATCCTGGTTGATGCCTATGGCTTCAAGGGCTGCTTTGTTTACAAGGATGCCGGCTGGTTCGGTACTGTCTTTAAGTGTTGAGCCGGCGATGATATTAAGATACGTGAGCTGTTCGTAGTTTTCGTCAATTCCGTAGACGATGCTGTCGGATTCGCTATTACTTACTTTGAAGCTACCAGGGTAGAAGAATGAGCGACCGACAGAAGTGACATTTGGGATGTTAGTGATACGTGTAGTAGTGTTGTCGTCGAGCGAGATAATTTTGGAATTGCGAGCGACGACATCGATTGTTTTGATAGATTGATTGCCGATAACTTCTGTGGTGACAAGGCGTTGTAAACCTATGCCGAATGAGAGTAAGAAAAAGATTGCACCGATACCGATTGCGATACCAAAGACGGTGAGACCAGAGCGAAGTTTTTTGTGCAGGAGGTTGCTGACAGCGATGGACCCTATCACGTGTAGTTTGACGGAAGATTTGTCGACGAAGGTGCGCTTGGTTCGTTTTTTCATGACTTCGTCCCCTTCATGAGCGTATGCATTCTGTCTTGGGTTGCCTGAATAATGCCTTCGACGGTAGATGGGATATCTTTTTGGTTGATTTCTGTTACTTTGCCATCCTCTACCTCGAGCAAATGGTCACCTATGGTCAAGTATTCCATGTTGTGTGTGACAAGAATGATGGTTTTACCCTCGTTTTTGTGGAGGTCGGTGAGTAGATTGATAATCATATCGCCGTTTTTGCTATCGAGGTTGCCGGTAGGTTCATCTGCGATGATGACTGGAGGGTTGTTGACAAGTGCACGCGCCATAGCGATACGTTGTTGTTCACCACCTGAAAGAAGTGCCGGACGCTTGTTAATGTAGTTTCCCATCCCAACTCGGTTAAGGGCTTTTTTGGCTAGTTCGTGGGCTTGGGACTTGGTATAACCTGAAAAATAGAGCGGCAATGAGACGTTTTCTAACACCGAGAGGCTTTTGACCCAGTAATTTGTCTGGTATACGATGCCGAGTTCATGAGCGCGGAAATAAGCAAGCGCGTTGGTTGGTTTGTCATAGACGGCTTCTTGTTTGTAGTACAGCGTGCCTTTAGTTGGAGGCTGTAAGCCGGATAGCACGTTGAGCAGACTGGATTTGCCACTGCCCGATGCACCGTAAATGATGGTGATTGATTGGTCAGGCACAGTAATGGTGGCGTCTTTGACAGCGGTTACATGATCGTCACCAGCGGTAAACTGGAGGGTGATGTTTTTGGCTGAAAATAGCGGTTTTTTCATAGATTTATAGCCCAAATATCGATCTTAAGGTGTTGAATACGACTGTTAAGGCATTATCTGAGGCCCTACCGATTATGGCTGTTTCTGTGGTGCCTTCGCCTTCGTTGCTAGCGGTATCTTTAGATAATGGTTTGACGCTATAGACGCGTGAGGTTGGAAGGTCTGAGATGATGACGATGTGTTCGGTAGTGAGCTGGGTGTCTTCTGCTGATTTGTTGTTGAAGGTGACAGCGCCAGAGCCTTCTGAGTAGGCAACTTGGCTGGTTGAGGGTTCGTCTGTTTGCCATGAGATAACGATTTGGCCACGTGCTTCTGAGCCTGAACCACGGATTGATGATTCAATGACGACATCGCTGATTTTTGGTGGGCGGGTGTCGAGCGCTGTTCTGAATGCTTGTCTGTCAGAGACGGCTTCTACCCCGTTAGCGTCACGGCTGGTAGCGACGAGTGAGTATTCACTGTCGTCTTCGAGGTTTGTAATGACGATTTCATGCGATGTGACAAGCGTCGAATCTTGCAACTCAATTGGTGTGCCGTTAACGATGCTATACACCACCTGGCTGGTAGACGGCACGTTCGTGTCCCACGTGACGCGTTGGGTGCTGGTTGGCTCGCCTTCTATTGGCTGGAAGCGGAGATTGCTGATTCTTGGGCGGGCTGGGGTGTTGAACGAGTCAACGTTTCCGCGGTATTCTACCCCTTCTTCGTCAGTGGCGCTGACCATGAAGAAATGCTTGGTACCGTCTGTAAGGCCTTCGATGGTGACTTGATAGCGCGATTCGTTACTGGAGGTGTTGATTTGTTTAAAGCCACCAAATGATTCGCTGGCACCATAGTAGACGGCTGCTTTGATCGCGCCCTTGGTAGTGAATTCTATCGTTGCGGAGTTGAGGCCGACAGATGTAACACTGACTTCTTTTATAACCGGCGCTGGTGCAGTGGTGAAGGTTTGTTCTTGGCTGATACCCGTGTTGCCGTCTTCGTCTGTCCATTTCGCACGGATATAGTAGGTGGTACCAGGTGAGAGATTGTCGAGGCTGATTTCGTGGTCGGCAACCTGGTCTGAATTACCGATTTCTGAGCTACTATAGACGCCACTGCTGGTGCCGATGGCTATTTTGGAATCACTTGCACGGTCGGTAACCCAAGAGATTTTGGCACGCTTAGTGGTAATCTCAGAGACGTCTGGGCCACTGATAATGCTAGCTGGCGTGGTGAATTTACCCGTTGGGTAACCAGATACTGTGGTGCCTGGGGCTCCGCAATTGTTTGTGCTGTCACATGCGGTGACGCGGTAATAATAGGTTTGTTGAGAAAGTCCAGCGTCAATGTAGGTAGTGCTGGAGCTCGACCCTACCTCTGTAAATGTTGTATTGTCAGTTGAGCGGTAGACTTTGTAGTTGTCGATGCCGATACCAATGGAGCTTGGGGCGTCCCAGGTGAGTGCAAGGCGCCAGTTACTGGTGTTTTTGATAGAAACGTCGACGAGGTCTGTGTTGAGTGGGAAGCCTGGTGACGGGGTGTTGGCGGTAAAGCTAACTGATGCGTAATTAGCGTAGTTGATGTTGCTAGATTCGTCACGAGCAACGATATACATGGTGTTTGACCCTGGTTGGGTAGCATATGCGCCAACGGTCAACTCAGTTGAGCCAGCACCTGTGTAGGCACACGTACTGACTGATGGGAGTGAGTTGACTGAGTAGCAATAGGTGATGTTGCCTGCGTCACCAACAAATGTGGTTGGTTGATCCCAATCAAAACCGAACGAGTTGGTGGTGTTGGTTGATGGGGTGGCGGTGAGATTGTTTGGTTCGCTCGGGGCGCCACTAGTGTTGATTTTGAGTGTAGCAGTGGCGAAGGTTGACGTATAGTTCCCCGCTTGGTCCCAGGTGCGGAAATAAACGGTGTTAATGCCCTCGATGAGGTCGAGATGATCTGGTGTTGGGAGCGTACTGTAGGTGCCGTCGTTGGTGAGTAGGTCATTGCTGTCGCCGGTACCAGTATGTGAATCACCGTACCAGGTGCCGGTTGGTCCAATACGATATTGTAGCCCTGTCACACCTGAATGAGCGTCGCTTGGTGCACTGCCGCCTGTTGTTTCCCATGACATGGTGACATCTTTGGTGTTAATAAATCCGGATGGAGCGGTGATAAATGCAGGATTAGCTGGAGGTGTGTTGTCAAAGCGGAAGCTGAACTGTTCTGAGCTGGCTGTAACATTACCGGCTCGGTCGATGGTACGAAGCGATAAATAGAGTGTGTCGTTGCTAGAACTTAGGGGTGAGCTCAAATAGCTTGGAGTGGCAAGGTCTAGTGAGGTAGCTGATATGACGAACTGACAACTGCCACCGGTAGCAACTGGGCTAGTACCAAGCAGGCCTTTTGTCGTGACAGGGTCGGCGGTTTGGTCGGTGCCGAGGTAGGCACAATATCCGAGTACACCAGATTCGTCGTCGTCTCCTGTTGTCCAGGTAAAGTGTGGTGAACTGCCATTCGTCCAGCCACCTGGTGTGATTGCGTCGCCGCCGTTGGCTTTAAAGCCAGAAATAGCCGTAGGATTAGCGACTGGGTCGACGCTATCTGAAGTGGCTTCAGCGTCAACTGCGTCTAATGTGACTTGTTGTGTGCCATCACCCGAGAGAACAGCTTGCCAGCGCATACCGCCAAAGGTGACGGGGAATGTTGCAAAATTGGCAGTAATAACCGCCGGTGTGTTGGCTTGAGCGGTAGAGCTTGAAGTGCTCCAGGCGAGACCATCCCAATAGAGCCACGATACACCTTGGTCGTTAGATAATCGATAGGTGATGGTGCCGTCGTTAGGAATTTCAGTGTGACTAAAGGTGTCCCAGTGCCATATGCCAGAGGTACGGATACTGGTTGTCGGTGATACAACTTGAGGTGACGCGCTGTATGGGGTGGTGGTAAATGATGAACGGGCGGTAGCGCTTAAACGCAGTTCGTCTAATTGGCCGTTGAATCGAGCTCGTGGTCTTCCGGCTTCTCGCCCACCAAAGCTCGAACCTATATAGAGTGGATTGGTACTAGTACCAACGGTGATGTTGGTTGCCAGCGACGAATCGAGCACGCCGTTGAGGTAGAGGCGCATAGTTGAGCCGTCATAGGTGGCGGCAATATGGTTCCAATCAGTGGTAAATGAGGAGGCTGATGACTGTAGGAAGCCGTTTTCTCCATAAGCCCAGATGGTTGCGTCTGCATTTGCGGTGTTACCCAAACCAGCGTACAGCTTGCCACGATAGGGGCTAAACGATGAAACTTCTTCAATAGCGTTAGCCCATCCGAGGTTGAGTGAATTACCTCCTATTTTTGACCAACTGCTGCCGTCCCATGACCATACTTCGCCC
Source organism: uncultured Candidatus Saccharibacteria bacterium (assembly GCA_964400855.1). Classification (GTDB taxonomy): domain Bacteria; phylum Patescibacteriota; class Saccharimonadia; order Saccharimonadales; family SZUA-47; genus JAGQMY01. The sequence goes on along the minus strand of CAYNWE010000002.1, from coordinate 7,229 downwards.
TCGCCAGTTGAGTTTCCGAGACCAGCTATCAGATTACCATTGTAGACACTGATTGCTCGAACGCGCTCATATGTACCGTCGAGCCAGCTATTGTTAAAATCGTCTCCGCCAATCTGTGACCACACCCCTGCAGTATAAGACCACACTTCGGCATCAGCGGTCGTAGTACCAAGACCAGCAATAAGAGAATTGCCGTAGATGGATAACACGTCAACTTGTTCGTAATTAGTGTTCCAGCTGCTCGCGACGCCGTCGCCTCCAATCTTGGCCCACGTACTACCGTTCCAACGCCATACTTCTGCATCAGTTGTGCTTGAACCGAGGCCTGCGATGAGTTGATTATCGAGCACTGCCATGGCAGTGACTCGCTCGTAGTTAGCACCCCACCCGCTATTTATACTGTCGCCACCGATTTTTGACCAAGAAATTCCGTTCCAGGCCCAAACTTCGGCGTCGTTTCCACTGTTACCGATGCCTGCATAGACAAGACCATTGTTGGTTGCAAGTGATGAAACTTCTTCGTAGTTAGCACCCCACCCGCTATTTATACTGTCGCCGCCTATTTTCGACCAGGTGCTGCCGTTCCACATCCATACTTCTGCATCATTGGCACTCGACCCTAGACCAACATAGAGATTCCCACCAAGGCTTGTAATGCTCGTGACTGCTTCATACGTATCAAATGCCCAACTGTTGTTGACACCTTGACCACCAATTAATGACCAAGCCGTACCGTCAAAACGCCAAATGAGTGCATTACCAATGGTAGCTACCCCGGTGCCAGCATAGAGATAGTCACTGGAAACCTGCATGACTTCGACACTACGTAAGCCTCTGAAGCCCCAGCTGAAGTTCACATAATCACCTGCTATTCTTGTCCATGTGCTGCCGTTCCATGTCCACATTTGTCCAGAGAGTGTGCCGCTCGCACTGTTAAGGCCTGCAAATAATGTTGAGTTGCCATAAACAAGAGATTTAACAGATATGAGCGAGTTGGTAAAACCACTGTTAATCGCGTCTCCGCCAATTTTAGTCCAAGTAATACCATTCCATGACCAGACTTCGTTATCACCCGCTGAAGCACCTAGCCCAGCGTAGACATTGCTGCCGTCATTGGTGAGACTGTAAACACCTTCGTAGCCTGCGCCCCAGCTGCTATTCACGCTGTCACCACCAATCTTGGTCCACGCGGTGCCGTTCCATAACCACACTTCGGCGTCGTCGGCAGTTGTGCCGAGTCCTGCGTAAAGGTTACCTGATACGTAAGTCATGCTTAGAACGTACTCGTAAGTAACATCTGGCCAACTACTGTTAACGGCGTCACCACCAATCTTGGTCCACGCGGTGCCGTTCCATCGCCATACTTCTGCATCA
>CAYNWE010000002.1:0-5755 GCA_964400855.1 uncultured Candidatus Saccharibacteria bacterium | reverse complement strand
GTCACCACCAATCTTGGTCCACGCGGTGCCGTTCCATCGCCATACTTCTGCATCATTAGCGCTCGACCCTAGTCCGGCATAAATGTTTCCGCCCATTTCTGTCATAGCATAGACGTATTCAAAGGTGCTCACTTGCCAACTGGCATTCTGTGCGTCACCACCAATCTTGGTCCAAGTACTGCCGTCCCATGACCAAACCTCTGCATCCCCCGCTGTTGTTCCGAGGCCTACGTATAGCGTTGAGCCACTTGTGCTCATAGCTGATACTGTTTCGAAAGTGCCGGTCGGCCAACCGTCGTTGAGATTGTCGCCACCTATTTGATCCCAGCGAGTACCATTCCAGCGCCACACCTCTGCATCCCCTGCCGCTGAGCCAAGCCCTGCGTAGGTGTTGGTACCGATGATTGCGGCGGATTCGACCGTTGGATTACCGTCTCTGTCCCAGCTACTATTGATGTCGTCACCGGCAACTTGTGTCCAGGTTGTTGCATCAGCATCCCTTAGCTCATACGTGAGTTTACCCGTTTCGTTGTCGTAATACAGTTGATAATCGCCTTTATCGACTATGCTGTTACGTTCGTCATGGCTACCTGGGCTGAAGGGTGATGTAAATTTCGTCCATGACTCTATTGTTTGATTGTCTCCAAGCTGCAAGCTAGCGCTGTCAGGTACTGAAACTGAATCATCTACGCCGTCAAAGGATAGCGCGTTGTTTAAGTTGCCAGTGCCATATGTGCCTCCACCAGTGAGTGTTGCATTGTTGGCGTTAGATGAGCTGTCTGATGCGGTAGCACCACCAAGTTCGTCAAAGTGAAAGAGGGCTCGAGTCTGCGGGTCATCTGCGTAGTTTTGTGCTTTGAGGCGGGCCACACCTGAGACCATTTCTATGCCACTATCGTAGGTGTAGTTGGCTGGAGTGTTTAAGTCCCATGTATCTGATAAGTCAGGAGCTGCTTTTATAACAGATTGAAGGAGGGTAAAAATGATTAATGTCGCGAGGAATGACGGAGCTGCTCTGCGGTAGGTGCTGGGGCTTTTGAGAATCTTTTTAAGTGAAATTTTACGGTGACAGATGCGGTTAACAGTTATGGGTAGGTTACGAACAGATGACCAGATCATTTTGGGGCGGAGTGCTTTAATAAACGAAGATACAATGGATAATAGGGAGCGGAAAAATGACCCGGCTGAACGCGCGAGCCATATCGTCAAAAAAGACAATACGTTGAATGCCTGTTTAATACCCCTCATTTGCTCATTTTAGTATAGCAACCATGAGCGAGATGGCAAAATGAATTACAGGGCTGAGGGCTGAGGGCTGAGGGGCTTGTCCCTTCTCCCTATCCTCTGTCCGCTATCCGCTAGCTTCGGAGGATTTTGTCCATGCTTTTACCTCTAGCAAGTTCATCAATTAATTTGTCGAGGTAACGCAGTTCTTGCGTGGTTTTGTCTTCTATGTCTTCTACCCTGATGCCGCAGATGACGCCTGTGATGAGCTTTCTGTTTGGATTAAGGTAGGGAGCGGTTGCATAGAATGTCTCAAAATCTGTTTGGTTGTCGAGCTCAGTTTGTAATGAATCTGCGCTGTGGCCGGTAAGCCAGAAGATAATCTGATCCACTTCTGCTTTCGTCTTGCCTTTTTTCTCTGCTTTGGCGATGTAGAGCGGATAGACGCTTGCGAATGGAATAGTGTAAATACGTGGCTTGGTCATGCGGATGGATTGGTTTTTGCTTTGTGCCTCAGCAAAGTTTGGAAGCGTACGCGTAGATATACTATTTGACCGTGAAGTAACGTGAGCGCGAGTAACGAGCCTGTTATGGAAGCATAAAGAGTAATGAGCCGTGCTAAACGTCCTGAGGACTTTGTGGCTTCCTTGATGCTAGTAACTTGGCTATCTATGTATGATAATTTATCTTGTATTGGATTTGGGTTGTTATCTATAACAGCACGGAGTTCGATAAGTGACCCAGTAAGTTCATCTACTCTCTCTATTGGAGTGGTGAATATATCTGAAACATTGATGAGTTGTAAGGAGTTTTCGAGTAGTTCAGTACGGTCTATGGCGGTGTCGATGGCTGGGATAATTGATTCGTCAATATCTGTATTGGCGTCTATGGTTTCAAGATTGGCCGTAATAGAACTAATGCGTTCTTGTATTGAATCGGTTCGAAACGTCACATATTGTTCAATATCGACAGTTTTGTTATGGATAAAACTATTAGCGATATACGAGAATACAATGACAATGATGCAAGCAGTCACACCTAATATGCTTATAAAAGCGGTGATAACAAAAAGTAGTTGAGATAGCATCGCGTGTGAAGCAATTACTGATTGAAGGGTCATTTTGATTTTGCTATAAGGAGATTTTACAAACATAGTTATTTTTCATTTTAGATTAATAAATGGGAGCGATCCGTCTGTGCGGATGCGGTCTCCCCCGCCATTTTTGTCGTGGTAGCCACTGGTGAAATGTTTTACAACAGTTACTTTCGCTTTGGGACGGGCAGATTTCATGGTGCTAACAAGGAAATCTCGTTCTTCGTCAGTGTTTTCGGCTATTTTGTGGGTAATCTGAAGTGTTAAACCAGATAGCCCAACTCGACGGTCATAGGTGGCAGCGCCGAGCCAATCTGCGGTGTACCCACCAGGGAGCCACCATTGCTTTGGTGTTGCCCAGAAACGGACATGATGACGTTTGCGTGGATTTTTGTCAACCTCCATCTGGAAAGCGAGGTCTTGTTTGCGGTTGAATAAGAAAAGAGAGCTGACGGGAGCCTTTGGGTAGCTTTTGCCCAAAATGGAAGAGCAAGTCATGAGTAGCGTTGTTTTCCAGTTGAGGTTGTCTGCTTGTGTCCAACCGGCGGCTTCCATAGTAGTGATGAGCTGTTTACGAGAGCCGACGACTGCGATGTTCACTGGGTCGCCAAGGAGTCCGTCGTAGGTGCGCACGCGGCCGATAAAGTAGTTCGGCAAATAAATCTTGGAAAACCAGCGATGGATGCGAGGCAGGAAGATATAGGCGCTGAATATCCAGATGCCTATAAGCGGCACGAATGCTCGACCGTTATCGTCTATGACGTCTCGTATAAGGTACTCGTAGACAGAAAAACCTAAAAACAACAGCAGTGAAATGTAGACTATGCGAAGTACAAATGCAATGAAAGTTGGGCGTGGGTTTTGGTCGTGTGTGGTCATGTGCGTTTATGTGATTTATGACGTTTTGGCGTAAAAACAGCAAAAAGGCGTTGTAGTATGCCCCGTAGCGAACGTGGGGGCTCTACCGTCGTATCAAGGTCATAATCCCGAAAAACATCGAGGTAGACTTGGACAGTGGTCACAATAAGGACCATAAGGGTTGGGCCGATGATGATACCGAGAAAGCCAAACATGGCAATACCGGCAAAAACAGAGACAAGCATGAGTGCTGGGTCGAGACGTGCTTCCCTGGGTACGAGGCGGGGGCGGAGCAGATTGTCTGCATTGGTAGTCACAAAAAGATGGCCAATAATGATAATCAGCCCACCTAAGGTGTTACCGAACATAATAAACAACGCACCGAGTGGGAGAGTCAGGATACCGCTGCCGAGCGGGATGACAGAAAATGCGCTGAAAATGATCCAGAAAATGAAGAAATAGCCTGGTAATCCTGCGAGTGCTAACGCGAGTGCACCCAAGAACCCCTGCACGACTGCGATAATGAATTGACCGCGTACGGTGCCTCGAACCATTGCTGCAGTGCGCGAGAGTTAGAGGTCAGAGATATCTGGACCAAGCGGGTTGATGTCACGAAATACTTTGACGAGTTTTGGACCGTTCTGTATGAGTGAGATAAATAAGAAAATATATAGAATGAAGGTTGAGAAAAGGCCAAAGACACTGCTGGCTGTGTTGCGGGCGTAATCTAGTAGGTTCCCACCTATGGTGTTGAGGAATGATTTAGCGTTTTCTATGAGTGATGCCTCGGTGACTTTGATATCTATAAATGTAATGTTCGCGAGGAGATTATTGATAGTGGTCACTATTGATTCACCTAGTTTGCTGAGATCAACTGTCGCCGCGTAGGTACTAAGGTTGTCTATGAGATTTGACATCTGGGAGACCGCTATGATGACAACGAGCGTAAGTGGGAGTATCAACGAAAGCGTACTGACGGCGAATGTAGCGAACGTGGCACGTCCAGGACTAGTACGGGCCTTGAAAAATGTGTAAACAGGCCAAAAGAGGTATACTACGACGCTCGTGATAATAAAGATTGAGAAAAAGCCCCGCAGAAAATACGCGCCGAACAAAAGCGCTAAGCTTGTTGCGACTGAAAGTGCGCGTTTTTGTGATGCAGAAATATGGTCCATATCTTGCGGAAGTGTACCACTAATATGCTTGTTCGTCGAGCTCGCTCGTCTTAGAGCTTAGTCGTTTAGTGAACGGTTGCGGACGACGTTCACGATGGTGACAAGAATTGTGGCACCGATGAGCGCGATAATGAGACTCGCGTCGTTGAAGCCCTTTAGTTCACTAAACCCAATTAGTTTTGAAAAATAGCCTCCACTCACCGCACCCAATACGCCTATTAAAAGGTTCGACAGTACTCCTTGATCTTCATCTGTTCTAGTGATGATCGACGCAATCCAACCGATGAGTGAACCAAAAAGAAGCCAGATTAGAATATCCATGAAGGCTCCATTGAGGTGTTGTCAGGCGTTTGTTTTTGTGAACCCGTGGTTTTGCTCGCGCATACTGTTGTTGAGTCGTCATAGTCTATGGCGTTTGATATGCCGTATTTCATACGTTTGCGAGCCATAAAACATTCTATTTTGTTTGCTAAAACTGGGTCCATAATGTCGTTCATTTCATGCTCCTCTCGTTAATGATACTTAGAGCATATGACGTTATGATACATATATCTGTAAACAAGTTTACGGTACGAATGTAAGAAAGATTACACCAGCGGCTGTTACGGTAACCTACAATGTATATATGCTGCCGCACTTAGAACAACTAATAAGTGAAAATATAACCCGTACGTATAAACAGGGGTCTATGATCTTGTACCAGGGAGAAGTTCCTCGCTCTGTGTGTATCATAAAGAGCGGTGTTGTGCGCGTATATAGTATCTCTTCTCAGGGTGAAGATAAGATGGTGACGTTGCATACAAAGGGAGAGATATTCCCTTCTTCATGGATATTTCAAAAATCGAGTAGCGCGTTGTTTTTTTATGAAGCGCTGACTGATTGCGACGTGACATTTGTCCCACGCAGTCAGTTTATAGATTTTATGCAAGGCACACCAAGTAACTATGCAGCATTACTGGATTATTTTACGACGAACTATGCGGCGTCGCTCATACGAATCAATGCGCTTGAGCAACCAAAAGCGCGCGATAAACTAGTGCATACATTGTTTTATTTAAGTCAGCGGTTTGGCAAAAAAACAACTGATAATAAAATCGAGATAACGATTTCGCTCACGCATCAAAACCTGGCAAGTTTGGTGGGAATCACACGTGAGACGACTGCTGTAGAGCTGAATATACTCAAAAAGCAAAAGGTGCTCACCTACCGCATGCAACACTATACCGTTCATATCGAACGGTTAATGGAGCTCATGGGTGAAGAGTCGTTTCGTGGTGTGCTGATAGCTGGCTAGGGGTTGTGGCGCGGGAGTAACACGGTTATTGTAGTACCTTGTCCTACTTTTGACTTGAAGACTATTCTGACGCCGTGTTGTTCTTTCACTTTTTTTGTCAGATAAAGCGCA
>CAYNWE010000001.1:0-23018 GCA_964400855.1 uncultured Candidatus Saccharibacteria bacterium | reverse complement strand
AATTAAACTCATTCGTTAAATGTAACAAAAATAATTACGTTAAACAAAACCACGATAAACTGTTCATCACTTAGGAATATTTAAGATTAAAAATAACCAACTTATATTGCTCAGCTACGGTGGGATTGTGACGTAGGTTTACTACCGACTCCTGCAATGTGGCCAATCACAACAGATTTTCTCATATCGCTTGTGAGTGACTTTGCTGCAGCTATGACATCGTGAGTGGTAAGGCTCGTGACGGTTGCAAGCTCACTCCCGATGTGGTATTTACGCTCATAAAACACTTGTCCAGATCCGAGCATGTCATCCACAAGCTGGTAGTGTCTATAATATTTTTTATCAGCAAGCCAATTTGTATATTGTCGTAGCGCAAGCCCTGCCAGCTTTCGTTGTCTCCCAATTGATTCTAAACTGCTCGCGATAACATCTTGCGCGAACGGGATCCTGTCGCCAGCTATGCCTATTGCAACTTCGTAGGAACCATAACTCTCACTCAACCCATGGTGCGTGTTATCAAGCTCCGTCGGGTAGCCTCCAATACCGTATGCAGTCGGTGTGCGGAAACGAATATCGCGAAGTAACAGTGCATTGAGCATGTCATTCGCTGCTGCACGTGCCACATATTCTTCATAAGTATCTATGCCTTCTACATTGTATATCTGTAACAATATCGACTGTTTATCCGGGTTTGCATGACGTTGGTCATAGATGTCTTTGTCGCCAATAAGCCAAGGCAGTTGCAGGAGCAAGGGTGTTGGCTGGTCGACAACTGCGCGTTTCGACTCGTCAATAGACGCAAGGTACCGCTCAGTAATTGCTCGTTGCGCACTTACTGGCTCCTGGGCGCATACGTAGAAGCGTGCGTTTGCTCGCTGCCAGTTTTGAGCATAAAAAGCTCTGACACTGTCTGGTGTTATCAACGGTATATCGGTCGCTTTGCCAGTTACATTTTGCGACGGGTGCGAACCGACGAAATGCTGATGGTAATTCGCATGTTCAAAAGCATAATCGCTAAACTCATATTCGCGTGCTTCTTCAGTTATTGCAACGCGTTCTTGTTCTATCCCTGCGTCATGCAGTCGTGGTTGCAAGCCGAGCTCAAGACAAAACGGTATCACGTCTTCAGCGCGTTTGCCATCTACGCAGATAGTAGTTGATGTCCAATCAGTGTATCCATAAAATTCCAAATCATGAGCATCTGCGTGCGCAAGCAACCGCCGAATGTTAGGGAAACGCTTCGTGCCACCCAAAATAGCCGCGTGCTCAAGGTAATGCGCTGTCCCAACCGGAACCCCATTAGTTTCATGTAGCGCGCCAACTTTGAAAGATAAGCGCGCAGAGGCGCCTTCGCCAAGCGGTTGACGAAGAAACATGCTGTCAAGTTCTGACGGTAGTGTTTCTAGCTCAGCTTTCATGCGTATCCACTATAGCTCGTGGCGCAAGCACGATATCTTTCGTAAAGAATCCGTAGCCAAAATCACGAGACGATTTGATTATGCCATCCATAGAGTTGGTTGGTTCAGCTAGTGCCAAAGTAGATAGTACTTTTCTAATTCGTCCAATATGCACATCAACTGTTCGCATAGCCTTTACACTAACGTTATCAGGTGCATTATTGTCCCATATCTGCTTAAAAATCTCTTTTCTTTGTATAAATACGTTCGGCGTTTTAGTAAGCGTATCTAACAGCTCGAACTGGTAATGAGGCAAGTTGAGCGTTCTGCCGTCAACAACCACCACTGGCCCCACTCTATCTATCTCAAGCCGACTATCAAAATATGAATCGACAGGGCTTTCTTCAATCGCTTCCGGAAACGAACTATCTGTTATTTTAAAGTAAAAAGTTGTTTCAGGGCAAAGTTCACTCAAAGCAGCGGACATTTCTGCTGCACTTACTGAAAGATACCCGACTATGTGCTCTGTCGCAGCGACTCTTAAGACATCACTCGTTCGTTCTTTTGTCGTATATGGTAAAAGTAACTCACGATTGTTCAAATCCATAGCAACTAAGATAACACTTAGCTATAGCTAAAAACAAAAGCACTAAAAAACCGCCCTGTATCAGAGCGGTTTTTTATAACAGAAACCTGTAAAACTAAGCGAGTTCTACAGTTGCACCAGCATCTTCCAATGCCTTCTTAGCAGCTTCTGCGTCTTCTTTCTTAGCTTTTTCCAAAACAGTCTTTGGAGCGCCGTCAACGATAGCCTTAGCTTCGCCGAGACCAAGTCCAGTAACGTCTTTAACAGCCTTGATAACTGCTACTTTTTGAGCACCAGCGTCCTTCAAGACAACATCGTATTCGCTCTTAGCTTCTTCAGCTGGGGCGTCGCCACCTGCAGCAGGACCAGCAACAGCAACTGCAGCAGCAGCTGGCTCAATGCCATATTCGTCCTTCAAGATAGTTTGTAGTTCATTTACTTCTAGTACGGTCAAACCAACTAGTTGTTCTGCAAATTTTTTCAAATCAGCCATAGTTTAAATTCCTTAATTATTTACTTATGATTTATTACTTTATAACCGCTCTAGGCCTTAGATGCAGCAACTGCGTCCAAAAGACCGTGCAAATTGCCTTTCAAGCCACTCATGACACCCGTAACAGGTGACTTAAGCGTATTGATCACAGTCGCAATCATCACTTCACGTGACGGTAGTATTGCGAGCGCTTTTACTTCGTCGGCACTAAGTGCTTTTCCTGTAGCATCAAACGCACCGATAAACTCAAGTTGCTTTTCACTCTTCGCCATCTCATGGATAACTTGAGCAGGAGCGACTTCGTCCGTCGCGTTGAACGCGTACAGAAGCATTCCTTGCATCGCACCCGTATCAGCACCTTTGTGTGACTCGGTAGCTTCGAAGGCTTTTTGAACCAAACGGTTCTTTACTACTTTAACAATGGTGCCGTTCTCTTCTGCTTTCGCACGAAGTTCTTGCATTGCTGCGACAGTAGTACCTTCATATTTGACGACAACCGTCATTTTAGCGTTGCCGAGTAACTCAACAAGCTCACTGACGATTTCATTTTTCTTCTCTTTAGTTAGAGGCATGGTTCTGTTACAAACAACTCTCAACATGCGTGTTGTGCGTTGAGTAGTCTTTGTACTTCCTTTCCTTTTAACTTACTATTGACGCGCCCTATCGACCATTAACGGACAACGTCTATTTTGTTACCGAGAATTAAAAAACTACTTCTGTTTCGAAGTAGCGTTGTAATGCTCGTAAACAATATAACTGAGTATATTGCCTCGGTAGCTTATTAAGGGTAGTTTCTCTTGTGAGTTGCAACCCCGCTACTGTCTTCGGTAACTCAAATATTATAGCAAAAATATTGGCATAAATCAATAACTAGACTACCTATGCGGATGGACTAGTTGCTTTCCAGCGAAAGCCGCAGCGTGAAGCGCACTATGTGTAGCGAGCTCTGGGTTTGAGACATTATTTCCGTAGGATCCTGCGGCAGAGATAAATGGATTAATTACTTCGTCGTGGTCAATCCTGAACTCATTTTGCCCAATAACACTATCCGTCGTTGTATGCAATGAATGACTCAAAGCTAACATCGCCATATTCCGTGTCATTCCATGGAATACGTTTTCAGGGACGAACTGGTGGTCTTGTAGCGCGTGCCGAATATTCTCTATTTTTGCGATACCTTGTGCTACAGTTGAAAATTCCTGTCTTGCGACTTGTATTTCTGTTTTAAGAAAATCCATATCTGGCCCCAATATGAGCTGGACAAAAAGATTTCTTCTCTCATCATCAAAATAAGTATAGAAATTACGTTTATAACGCACATCTGGTAGTACACCTAAAGCAAAACTAAACGTCACTAATCCCTGATCAGTAATAACACCCTTTCTGCGACCGTAAGCTGTTGAAAAGATTCCTATTTCAGGGCTGCTTCGGGGTCGCTCTTTTAGCTGGCGTGGTTGGTTAGCATTCTGGTACATTGTCGACGTCCGTTGCACTTGCTATAAAGTCAGTACAGACCGCTTCAAATACGGTTACATTACCAAGTATTTGTAACTTTTCAATAATGGATGGTTGTAATTCTCTGTTGTCATTAGCTTCCTGTCTCTTCCATATGACGGGTCCTGTGGTACCGAATAATTCTGAATTACTCGTTGGTGCCTCTATCTCATGTGCCCCACCAGTTCTATGGGTTTTACGTTGTTGCTTATTTCGCTTTCCGTAATCGTACGTATCGTTCATGGACATAATCTTCCTCCTATTAAAAAACTTCCTTGGTTGGAAGTCTTCTTGATTTTTAGAGCTGTGAACGTCAGCGTTTTTTAGGCGCGAGACTCCAACCGTGCAACGCACAGCCCTTGAAGGCTGAGGAGAAGTGTTGATGCATAGGCACGTTTCATAGATTGTCATCTTACACCAGATTTTCATCAGTGTAAATATTGACAAAAGTACCACAAGTGTGCTATAATATAGTATATATGGGAAAAATAGATCAGTTAGTTATTGGTGCTATAAAGCCCGAAGCAATTTACGGGCCTTTTGCTGCTGATCTAGAACATAGAGAGCTAACAGAGCTGTATGCTAATAAAGCAGATCCACGTGCACGTAAAGCCGCGGATGTAACTATTAGTATGCTTATGAGATTCTTTGATCCTGAATCGGAACATGCTACTAGTTCATTACATGTACAGAGACCAGTCGTGTTTGCTCATCCTAGCAACCGATTTGAAGATGGCAACCAGCTTATAACATTCAACAAAATAGCAAAACTAATGTTCGAGGGGCGAGGTATAGACCCATCTGAAAATAATACTTTCATGATGCCTTACAGAGAACTTATATTACCAGTGTGTCACAACGCAAGTGAAGGCAGGATGATTATAGGTCAGAGAATTCATAATATTGGACGCCCTAAGCAGGTCATTCCTGGGATTGATAGAACTATAGACTATTTACAGCCTCGTCATGATGTTCCTATGGTGAATGAGGTAGTGATACCAAAAATACTTGGTTTTATGACGGTACTTGCACATGCAGACAAACATGGCTTGAATGGTGACTATTACGATATAGCACTACAAAATCAGTCTGAAGTAGACGAAGCACTACAAGCACTCAATAGCTTGCCATTTGAAGAAATCAGAATCGACGAAAATAACTAGACATTCCAGCGCTTTATAAACTACGCTACTATTAGTTAAGTTTATTCAACTTGAACTGCGTATATCTTTCGGCAGCAAGGCGTGTAAGCTCAGGGTCTTCATCTTCGTTGACGAACTTCATCGCAGCGCCGATTAACGGATGTTTATTGGCGAGCACTTCATGCATCTCACGAACAAGTTTACGGTACCCCGGGTGTCCATGCGGTGTTGTACGTAGTTCATGAAAATGAAAGGCCTGTCGGGCATTGTAGGTAATTTTCCAGCGCATTTTATGTCCGAGGAGTGTCGCATACTGTGCTTCTTTTTCATACCCAGTAGCCACTAATATACTGTGTAGTTTTAAGCTCATATCAAAACAGTGTTGGAATTGATCGGTCAGCCCTGCGCGTTCAACCAATTCAGGGACATCATACCCATAGCGTGGGGTGAGGTCTTGCCAGGCGAGATCGTCAACCATTCTATGTCGCTGCAAATCGCGGAAAATACCATAGTCACATACCAAATCCCAGTTGTAGTGCGCCTTTTCAAGCGCACGCCCCGGTTTGTGTCGTCTGTTGAGCCGTTCACCAACATATGCATCAAAAACTTGCTGTTTCTCATCATACGTCCAAGTATCTACCGCATCTTTAATAGCGCGTAAACTCATGTTGCTGTGCTCATAGAGCATATCTGGCACGAGGTCGAGTTCGTTCTTCGGCCAGTAGCTGACAAGGTCGACGCTTTTATCATCAGTTGTATGTGTGACAGGAAGCATTGTCTCTGCCAGCTCTTTCACTGCATCTCGTGTGTTCGCGCGGTATGCTATAGCCGCACCGCCACGTTCAGGTTTGTCTGCACGCTCTAGAAAGGTACTGAGTACTTTTCTGGTTTCTTTGAGCAGTTTTTCACCAGTTTCACGCGCTTCTGGCAGCTCGTCAGCGAGCAAATGCATAATCAAACTCTCGAGCGCTTGCCCACTCGCAAATACCCCAACCGTTGACTTCGTAGAAACAGGTAACACCGCACGAATCGCATCGCATGCTTGAGCCCTAGTAGCCCCTTGCCACGCCACGTCACGTTCATTTTTCGGCACATCTGATTCAGCGCGAACAAAATCGGTGAGTTTATGTACCATATCAGAGTACGTATCGAATATCTGGTCTGTTATGTTTACATACATATGCTTTGTTTTCTCATCAAAATGGCTTGGTACGACATATTTGTATCGTCCATCTGCATCTTTCTGGTCGAAGTAAATATACCTCGTTGACTGTTCAAGATACGCAGCCAGGCGTCCCCACTCTAGTTTTTTAGTGAGTAAGTTACTCGCACCTTCAACAACCACATGTTGCCCAACAAGTTGCTGTACAGAATCATCGCCATACGCGGTAATCACGCGTTGGAGTAGCTTTTCGTCTTTTTTCGTCGCAGCGCCTGCAAACTCATCTAGTATCGTAATACGCATATCGTCTGCGCGTCGACTCAACCGTGCCATCGCCGCCGCTATCGTGATAGGGCTCATTTTGTCACTAAAAGCGTACACGTTATCGTCAGTATTCGTGACTGAATCACTTAAAAAGGCCTTGCCTGCTTCAGTCATCTGGATTGCGCCTTGCTTGTCACGAGCAACGTACGGCACATGGATTGATTCACCTAGCGTGATAGTACCCGGAGTTTCACTACTTGGCGGAAGATGTGGTTCGACAGATTGCCAGAGTAGTTCATGAATCTGCTCAACACTTAGCAGCTGTTTGTTTCTCACACAATCTATCCGCTGAAAATCCCGTGGGAACAACGCACACAAATCGTCGTACACGCTGACTGATCGCTTCAAGTGCTCTGCGTCAGCTTCATGAATATCTGCCTTCCGCTCAGGGTTTTGCTCAGCTCGACCGTCAAGTAGTTTTTTACTTGTCTCGGCATCAACTCGCAACACAAAGCTCGCCGTTGGGCGCGGTATCGCCAGCATGTGGTATTCCAGGTTGTCGAGCCATATAAAATAGCCACGTCGTTCTTCAGGGTGGATGAACTTTGTCCCTTGGTGGGCCATGTTGCTACCCGTAAACCGGTTGGCGAGCACCACTTTTCCTTCACTTATTGCCTGTTGTATAGCTGTGCGCGCAGAAAACCGGTCTAGCGCATAAAACACACTGGCGGTATAGGGGCCCACCTGGTCTGTTGAGCCATAAGCTCCTCGTAAGTATTCGCGAACATAGAAACTAGAATCTTGACCATACTGCGGGAAATCAAACGTCACCACGTCATACCCTTCTTTAGCTAATCTTTCAGCTAAAGCATGGAACTGCGTAGTCTTGCCTGAAGCATCAGTTCCTTCTATAACAAAGAACTTTCCCAATCTGTTGTTTTCGTTCATTGTTATCCCCTCATCTTTCATGCCTTACCTCTGCCTATTTGCACTGTTGTGCAGTTGTTTCCGAGCTTCCCTTATTCCATATTCCATATTTCGTTTTTCTCATAAACTCAACGGTTTTCTCCGTGAATCCTTATAACCCCGTGGCAACATATGTTCAGGGCGCCATTCTTGCATCAATTTTGGCAAGTCGGCATCCGTATCAGTCTGATACTTACCACTAATCTTCTTGTACTGGCCTTCAACTGGCCCGGTGTGATAGAACACAATTTGTGCAATCCGTTCGCCAACGGGCAAAACCACACTATGGTGCTGGTTCATATTATAGATTTCCATAGTCCAGCGGTTAATATACCCCGGGTCGCCCCAGCCAGCATCAAGACAGACTGCAACACCGTTACGCCCCCATGTGCTACGAGCCTGCATAGTACTCGTACCAGGCGCTTTTATACCAATAAATTCATGCGTATGCGCCAAAATACGCTCCCCAGGTGCGAGCACGATGATAGGTTGATCGGCAGGAATACCAGCAAACAGTTTACGACCATTCGCTTCTGCCCACATCTCGTGTATCTCCGCAGAAAACGGGCCATCAAAATATTTATGTACATCACCTTCGTCAAACGGATTATAGAAACCACCGTTTGTTTGTCTTTCAGTTCGGTAGTACCAATGACCAAGAGTCACATCTACACTACTTCCAGCAATGTGTTCTTCGATATAAGGGTGAAACACAATATGGCCGCGCTCTATCGCAGCTTTGATTTGTGTGTTGCTGTACACACCGGCAGCATCCGCGACGTGCGGTTGCATAGCTGGTATGAAAGCTTGCGAGCTCCCTTCATCCATGTAGTTATTAGTGTAGTAGCTTATGCTCGACAACTACAAGCATGAGCAGCAAAAAAACGCAGTAGTTTTTACATATGTGTGTCGAAAAGCCAGGTACATATGTCTAACACAGCGCTATCTAACACACCTTCTTTATGCATATCTTGCATTTGTACCAATGTAAACCACCCGATCTCAGCTGACTCGCCCTCGGCAGGTGCAAGTACATCCGTTTTGGCTTGGATAATATAGGGCATGTCTATATGCTTGTGTACGCTATCATTTCCGTAGTTATAAATTATCACGCTAAAAGGCGCAGGTATCGCGACAGCATTTCTTGGTTTAGGCCCGGCATGCGTCTCAACAATTTCATACTGTTCTGGTAACAAACCCGCTTCTTCTGCTAGTTCACGATTCACGGCGTCAATAGGTTGCTCATCTAGTTCAATATGTCCACCGAGCTGGTTCCAAAACCCTAATTTGCGGTGAAAATGCAGACATATTTTCTTATCAGTTGGGTGCAGTATAAAGAAACTTACCGTGAAATCATACAGTTCGTGAATATGTGCCACTAACGTCTCCTTGTTGCTCACTATACATATTCAACAGTATATATGACTCGTCAACCGCCTTGCTCTTATCAGGAGTCGTGTATTCATCCTGTAAAATTTGAGCGGCTTCATCTTGTTCAAACCAATGTAATTGGCCATAGCGTTCTTGATAGCGATATTTAAACCCTATTTTTTCTGCAAGTGCATCAAAGCAAACAACTGCAGGCAAACAAGTGATCTCACCCACAGTTTTTTCATCTTTTTTAACATCATATTCCCGTACAACCCCTAGCTGATTAATACTAAATCTACCGTTACCGTTTGTGTGGAGCACCTTATTTCTGAAATGGTCACCAATAATACGCTGGTAGCGAACATTTGGTTCTATAGTTCTGGCAGTAGTAGTTGGGAGTACTAGCTGACCGCTGGATTTTTTCTTAATTTCACGTCTACTTAACTGGAGGGCTATTTTTCTGTCACGGGACAATACCACTAGCGGCACACGGAGCCCAAATTCTTCGTTACTTCCGTTATTTATCGCATCCGCTATTTGATCACGCACTTTGGAGACGTAACTATTCGGGCTTTCGCCATTAAGCGGCCTGTAATTTATTTCATCCATAAAATTCTTTCATTTTTATACCCATAAAAAACACGTGGCGCGCATTAGTTTAAAAAAATGCTTGATTCCACGTGTTTATTTGGTAATTGTACTATTAAGCTGAAAGTTCAGCGTTACCAATCTTCACACTTGGGCCCATTGTTGTGCTCGCGTAGATGCTCACAACATAGTTACCCTTGATAGAAGATGGTTTTGCGTGTTTAAGAGCAGCGAACACAGCCTGCGTGTTTTCCATAAGCTTGTCTATACCGAAGCTCACTTTACCAACGCTCAAGTGTACGATACCGCTTTCATCAACGCGGAGTTCAACTTTACCAGCTTTTGACTGTTCAATCGCTTTAGCTACGTCTTTAGTAACCGTACCGCTCTTAGGGTTCGGCATGAGCCCTTTTGGCCCAAGCAATCGTGCATACTTACCAAGTTTCGGCATAACTGCAGGAGTAGCAACAAGTACGTCGAAATCTATAATTCCCTTTTCAAGCTGTTGCAAGAATTCATCTGCACCAGCGATATCAGCACCAGCTTTTTTAGCTGCCGCAACGTCGTCAGCCTCACCAAACACCGCTACTTTAACAGATCGGCCTGTACCAGCAGGAAGCACGATGTTTTCACGTATGTTTTGGTCAGCATATTTAGGGTCAACACCAAGGCGAACATGAAGCTCAACACTGCTATCGAACTTAGTTGTTGCAGTCTTTGTTGCAAGTTCTAGTGCGTCTTTTGTGCTGTATTCTTTGCCCTTTTCAACAAGTTCACTCGCTTTACGTAGTTTTTTACCAGCTCGTTCTAGCTTTGAACGTGCAGGCTTTTGTGCAGGTTTTTGGACGTGTAATGCTTCTGCTTCTGTCGCTTCAGCTTTTCGTTCTTCTTTTGCAGCTTTTTCTTCTGCTTCTGCTAACGCCTTCGCGCTTCGTTTACCAGCTTTAGCAACAACAGCTTCGTGCTCTTCAGTTGGAAGCGCTTCTTTGTCGTGCTTTTTAGGTGCAGCAGCAGCAATAGCTTCACGTAGTTCAGCCATTGTGTTATTAGAGTTCACGTGCTCAATACCAAGTGCTTGAGCTTGTTTGATTAAATCGGCTTTTGTTTCAGCCATGAGTTCATTCCTTTCGTGGTGCATGCGTTCGTTACGAGAACAAACTCCCACAAATTATTTTATATCTATATTATATCATTAAAATCAAAATAAGATAGAACTAACTATTCTTCGATTTCGACGCCCATACTGCGAGCAGTACCAGCAACCATGCGCTTCACAGAGTCAATTCGGTTCGTGTTCATGTCCATCGCTTTTTCTTCAGCGATCTGTTGCAGTTGTGCTTGCGTAAGTTTCTTTGAAACTTTTTCTTTGTTAGGCACACCAGAGCCTTTTTGAACGCCAAGAGCTTTCAAAATACGTACGTCAGTTGGTGTGCTGACAGTCTTCCATGACATAGTTCGGTCTTCGTGGATAAAGATATGAACAGTGATGTCCTGGCCCATTCGGTCTTTCGTCTGTTCGTTAAACGGTGTGATGAAATCCATCATGTTCACCCCGTATTGTCCGAGTGTACTACCTACTGGAGGTGCTGCAGACGCTTGTCCTGCTTTTAGTTTCATTTTCAATGATGCTTTTACTGGTTTTCCGGCCATGAGAGTTTTTCGCTTCGCTATTTGAGGACAACCTACGGTTTTTCTCGACACGCGGTACAGTCGAATAAATCGCCTGTTCCGGTTGCTCTTTTCCCTGAGCTACAAAAGCTACAGGCGAAGCGCCTTTCTATACTAATTTAATAATTGTAAATTGTGTTTGAAGCTAAATTTACAAGTGCGTAACTTGATGCTTATTATACTACAGCTTATTGTCCCTGTCCAGGTTTTCAAAATACTTCATATATTGTCTTGCAAAACGTGGACCATCCAGTAAACAATGCACTTCAACGTCGATGTCACTGTTAAGAGGTGTCGTTGCAATACGCATCAGAAATTCAATCAGTATAGTTTCAGAATCTTTGTAGTTTTTAGGCGTTAGTTCTTGGGTGCCGTCACTAGTTATCGAATCAATTAGTTCGAACACATGGACATCTTTATGCGGTCTATTAATTTGCTCCCAGTCCTTCTCGCACAATGTAACCAATTCAGGAACAATACTGCGGCCACTCAAAAAACCGAGCACGTAGCCAAGATTATATCCAGGGTATACGAGCAAATCTTCAGGATTAATTCCAGGTTGTTCTGATTGGTTTATATGAGTCATTTATATTAATACAAAGCCACACGTCATTTTACGTATTAATTATATTACTCACGACTCAAAAGGCCCAAGTACAGACCAGTGCTCACACCTAACAAGGTAACCCCACCGATTATTGCATTTCGGTGATCAGTCAAAAACTGTTCATGCGGAGTGCCGAAAGCTATCTCTAATCGAATTGCAGGTCGCGCTATAGCGTGCATACCAGTACCAAAAGCTAAACCAATCCCCATTAATTTAGCATCAGACACACCCTTTGCTTCATTACGAGTCTGAATGCTTGATTCATAAACTGTAAGCGGTGTTGCACAGTCTTGATTTCTTAGTTCTATATCTCTACGAATTAAAGGATCATAAAATTTCCTTAAACTTAACTCATGTTCAAAATCAGATATAGTTACGTCACTCGCTTGTTGTACCATATAAAAAACCTTACATATTTTATTACACAGTTTGCGTATCGTTCATAAGAGCTTCACTTGAATCATAAACTTCATAGAGAGCGCTTGCTACAAGATAGCGTCCGACCATTCCTGCGACAAACAAGCCAACTGAAACTGCTACTTGTTCTTTGAAATGGTTTAGTTCGCCATCTGCTATGTCTACGACAGTATATGCAAGGTTGACGACTGAACCACCTAAGACTGCTGATTGTATTTTCTTACCAAGCTTATATTTATCGTTATCGAATAGCGCAACATCTAGTTCTTCAGCTAAAACTTGATCTTTTCTAGACATGCCTTGGCTGGATAGGTCACCATTTTTCATAAGCTTACGCCTTCTTTACCTGCAAACCATCAAGCTCGACAGGCGTTTCACGACCGAACATGTTAACCAACACTTTAAGCTTGCCTTTAGCTGGGTCAATTTCGCTGATAGAACCATCAAAGCCTTTGAACGGCCCGTCGATGATGTTGACCACTTCGCCAACAGCAAAGTCAATCTTATGCTTTGGATCTTCTTTACCCATTCGCTTCATAATCTTTTCAATTTCGTCGTCTTCAACTGGGCTTGGGTCGTTTCCAGAACCAACAAAGCCGGTAACAGATGGCGTATTTCGTACGATGTACCATGCATCTTCTGACAACTTCATCTGCACAAGCACATAGCCTTGGAAGATTTTCTTTTCAACAACTTTTCGCTTACCGTTCTTGATTTCGATCATTTTCTCTTTTGGTACCAAAACCTGGAAAATTTTGTCTTTCATGTCAAGTGACTCAGCACGCTGACGGATAGACTCAGCTACCTTTTCTTCATAGCCACTATAGGTGTGAATCGCGTACCATTGCTTACTTGCATCATATCTTTTGCTCATTTTTTCTCCTTATCTCTCTCTAAATAACGATTAAATTCATTTCTTTTGTCTGTTATCTGCAGCGACTACTGTCAATTGTCCTACAAAATAACTTCCTTGAAAAGTTTCTCAAGTCCGAAGTCGAGTAGCGCCACAGCGACACCAAGCCCGATAGCAAACACATAGACCGCAAATACCAATTTCCATGTTTCTTTGCGTCCAGGCCAAGTTACTTGTCGAAGTTCTTTCCAGGCATTTGAAAAATAAGAAGGTGTTGCACTTCTGCTCTTCGTGAAGAAACCTGGGTTTTCTTTCTTTGGGATAATATGGAACTCAGATGTAAGCGCTGTACCAATCTTACCAACTGGTTTTGCAGCACTGCTTGCCACTTTTCTGATTCGTTTTGGCTTTTCGCTCGCTTCTTGTGCTTTTTGGTTTCGCTGTCTAAAGCTTGTTTTTACTTTTTTATCAGTCGTTTCTTTCTTACTTGCCATGTGCCTTAGCCTCCTAAAACTAAAAAAGTCTACGATCAATACGTAGACTGCCAACAAAGTCAAGTATAGCGGACGTTAAACGAATCTGTCAATACACCGGTGCGTTTCATGCTATATTAGAAACAAATGATTCCTATTATGTTTACCACGCTTGTCATATCTTTTGTACTTGAGGGGCTCGTTGTGCTCCAGCCACCATTGTCAAAACAAGCACGGAGTTTTCTGATTGGACTTACTATCATGCTTATTGGCTTCTCAGCGACTAGTATATTCATAGCCAAACCGAGCGTTGCATCTGCCATGTTATTTCTCGTCGCACTCGCTCGTTTCGTAAACCCGCTTCGATTCGCAGAAGCCCGCTTACATCCGCATGAACTCCAACGTAGAGGCACACGCTCCTTTGTTGCGTTAACGCTGGTCAGCTCCATATTACTTGCATATATATTACTGCTCGACAATCAGTACGCCTTTTCTATAAAGATACTGGTGTGGACACAGCTGCTTGTCGCGCTTTTTTTGGGAAGCTCAGTGTTGCTTGCTCGTACTATTTATAGATACCGTTCGGACAAAGTCATTACAGAAAAGCTCCCGACGGTGAGCGTCTGTATCCCAGCTCGTAACGAAACAGCCGACTTACCACTTTGTATAGAGTCAGTACTTGCGAGCACCTATCCTAAGCTTGAAATTATCGTGCTGGACGACTGTTCGCACGACAAGACGCCAGAAATTATCAAAAAATATGCGCACGATGGTGTGCGCTTTGTGAACGGCAAAGAACCACGCGAAGATTGGGTAGCCAAGAACGCAGCGTACGACCGCCTCGCCGACGAAGCTCGTGGAGACATATTGCTTTTTATCGGTGTCGACGTGCGCATGCAACCAAACAGCATCACAGCGTTAGTGTCACAGCTCGACGGCGACGATATGTTAAGTGTTTTACCGCAGCGAGCAAGCACGTCAGAAAGTGCTTTCTTTATACAGCCAATTCGTTATTGGTGGGAGCTCGGTTTGTGGCGATTCTCACTCGCGTCACCACCAGTGTTGAGCACCTGCTGGCTTATTAGAGCAGACGCATTGAAACGCCTTGGCACATTCGAAAGTGTAAAAAAGGCCGTTGATCCAGAAGCAGTATTTGCGCGAGCGCTTAAACGTATCAAAAAATATGCATTTCTTGTCGCTAACGACACCGTCGGTATTCAGAGTGCTAAGTCACCTCGTGACCAATACGTCACTGCGCTCCGCAAAAGGTACTCTCAGGTGCGTCGCCGTCCAGAAACAGCGTTGTTAGTAATTACTGCCGAACTGAGCCTTCTCCTAATGCCTTGGCTCCTGTTATTTATGACAGTGATAAACGGGTTCATAACGCTACCTTATCTCACTATAGTTACTGTAGTACTCTTATCACTCGCTAATACCGAAGTATACAAACTAGCCCTGCGTCGCTTTTGGCCTCTTGGGTTCATAAGTATGCCGATCCTTATCGTCACAGATGTTGCATTGATGCTCCGCTCACTCTATGCATACGAATTCGGTAAAGTTATCTGGAAAGAAAGAAACATCTGTCTCCCTCTATTAACAGTAGAAAAATCCCTCCCGAAACTATAGGAATTAAGGGTATAGCGGAGAGCGTACAGGGTTTAGAAATATGCAAGCGTATAGCCTTGAGCGTATAACAAGTAAGATTGACCCTTACTTTAAATTCGGGAAATAGATCGTAAAAGTTGACCCTTTCCCAAGTTCAGAATCCAAATGTATCTCTGCTTGAGCTAGCTGTGCCAACTTTCTGGTGACGTGCAACCCAAGTCCTGTCCCATTTTGTTGTCTCGTTCGGTAATCTTCAGAGCGGAAAAACTTATCAAACACGCGGGCTTGATCGCCCTTACTAATCCCTATTCCTGTATCGCTGACGGCAAATTGGACACCATTTTTAGCCTGGCGAGCATGAATCGTCACGCTCCCTTCTTCAGTGTATTTAATCGCATTGGTGATAAAGTTCTGCATTATCTCTTGAACATACAGCTTTGAGCTATGAAACATCTCTAAATGAGGGTCAATATCAGCACGTAGTTTCAATCCTTTTTTCTCAGCATCAGGGGTATAGAGCGATATCAATGATTTTACAAATTCATGTGCGTTAATGTTCTCAACATTTTCTTCCAATACCCCACGCTCAGCCCTTGATAGCGTCGATAGGTCGTTTATCATATCTTCCAAAAACACAGACTGTTTATGCGCATTTTCTAATGCTTCTTTCACCTTATCCATATCACCAGTTTTATCAGCAATAAACATTGCGTTACTCACAGCTCCTTCAGTAATCGCAACTGGAGTTCTAAGTTCATGGCTTATGACACTGATAAACTCGTCACGCTCTTCTTCAAGCGATTTTTCCCTAGTGATGTCACGGAGGATGAGTACAAACCCACTGTCACCTTTCTTACCATATCCTAAATGCACTGGAGACACGCTCACATACAAACTGGCGACACTCCCATCAGTGTACTTAATCTTATAATCCCGTGAAATAACTTGAGTCTTTGCATCTAATACGATCCGCCTAGTATCAAGTGGGTCACCAGCTTCGTTCGTGAGTTTCAGTACCGTATCTATCGGGTCACCTTTCGCTACTGCATTCAAATCCAATACATCCAGTGCCGCAGCGTTATACAATGCTATTCGTCCGTCTAAATCGGTCGCAATCACTCCATCTGACATGCTGTTTATCAAACTTTCAAGCCGTTGGTGCTCGAGCTGGGCGTCAGTAACGATTGATTTCACCGTTTTTGGGAGTTTCTTGGTAGCCATTAGGAGTATTGTATCAAAAAATCGTTGGAAATATATCAGTCGGTTTGGTTTTCAGTAGTTTGCGTGCAGATTTATATTTTGGATACATCGAACCCACCAATTGCCAAAAGCTCTCTTGATGATGATGGTGAACGGTATGCGCAAGTTCATGACAAATAACATAGTCTATGAGTATCCAATCAAGCTGTACTAAATACGAATTAAAACTGATGTTATTGCGCGAATCACAAGCACCCCAACGACTTTTGAGCTTTTTTACACTACAGCTGGTGTAGCTCATTCCAAACTGCGTGCTGATAGCATCTAAACGTTGCGGGAGTAATTTTTCAGACTCATGCAAGAGCGCCTTTTCACACGCTTTTTTTATTATTTTCTGCGCTTCTTTGTCTGTCTCTACTTGTCCCATAGGGAGCGTGACAAATATTTCGGTGTCAGTTATTTTCGTATGTGACCGAGTTGCATCGGTACGTTTTATTGTGACACGGTGATTTTTCCCTATATGATCACCGTTTTTAATAACAATCTGTGTCTTAACGTGCTCGCGTATCCATGCCTGTTTTTGTAACAAAAATCGTTTCGCAAATAACTCAGGAACTCCATACGGGACGCTTAAGCGTATTGTTCCGTCACTTTTTATCGAAATACGGATACTGCGTGCACCTTTGCGACAAGACAGTACTACCGGGACGTCAATTCCATCAATTTCAATAGTTTTCAGCATACGTATAGTGTAGCTGACGAGTGTGTAACACGTCGAATAGGTTAACGAATGTTTATATTGCGGCGGCTCATATCAACTCGTCCACCAACGCCGTTGCGTGGAACTAAGTTAACGAGTCCTGGCATGACAACTTTTTCTTGCGCCATGTGTGCCTGAATGTACCCAAGTTCCATAAGTTTCTTGAAAAATGACGTTTGCTGGCTTGGGTAAGTATGGCGCCCACTTACCACCACGTAATCTTCGGTCGCTTCTGGGTGTTGCATATGCGTGATATATCGTTTAAACATGTCTTGAGAATACGCCATTGCATATTTATCATCAGCTTTTCGTCTGTCCCGTTTTTGTGTTCGGTCAAATGCGGTTTCAGCATCCATCTGGAACCATACTGTAATAGTTTTGGCGCCCTTTTTACGGGCCATCTCACGCAACTGTGCTCGAGTGCTCCGACGCATTGCGTTCGTGTCGTATATGACATTTATACCGGCAGACAAGAACTCTTCAGTCATATATTGCATGAGCTGCGTGACAATGCCGTTTTCTTGACGGTCATAGCGTGGTTCTTCAAATAACTCAAACCGAATCTTGTCCCCATGCACATGCGCACAGGAGAGGTTTTCTGACAATTGACGAGCGAAATGGGTCTTTCCTGCACCAGGAAAACCGTACAACAGTACTAGCAGGGGTTTTGTCGTCTGCACTTTCATCTGTATTAGTTATAACAGATGAACGCTCAACATTCAATTTTGAACTCGTGTTTTAGTTGACAATCAACTGTTGCTGACCTGGTAAATTACCTGGGGCGGCATTTGTAATCGTTCCAGCTTCAAAGTTATCTATCGAAGGGCCGAATTCCATGATTATCCCCGGTTGCCCATCGCGCGTCACTCGGTAAGGAGTGTTGTCAACACAATGTGCAACAGCAACACCATCAACATATCCAATCAGCGTATAGTCACGTATTTCAAGTTTAATCTGTTTCCGACTATTTGGGCTCATAGTGTAATTCGCGCCACAGGTACCATACCAATACCTTGATTGGTCAGTCTGGTAAAACAAGCTTGCAATACGCATTGACCCGCCAGCGGTCATTTCAAACTTATACCAAGAATATTCTGGGTTGATTGTCGAGCGTACCGTGATACCTGCATAGTCACTCCCTATGTCTCCATCTGTGATTAGATCGGCCTGGGCATACTGATTGCGTCCAAATGTGCCATTTGCGCTCAAGATGCTTTCACCCGATGAAAACGCCGGATACACCGCACCGTTCATATAAACGAGGCTGTTGATGTGACCGTGAGGCCCAGATCCCGTTGGCCCGGTCATATTAGCGCTCCCGTCATCAAAATTGTCAAAGAATGTCGAACCTCCTGCTGGTGGTGCTGGCGGTGTCGGTGGCGTTGGAGCAGGCGGAGTTGGCGCAGGTGGGTTCGGCGCCGGAGGGTTTGGTGCAGGAGCAGAACCAGTATCTCCAAGTGCTGAAGTACTCATCCGCACATCGTCAAACCACATCGAAGCTAAGTTACTATAGTTTTGAGAATAACCACCAAGCACACCAAACTCCATGAACCCTATATTGCCACCGGCTTCATAGTAGTGTGTGGTGTCTTGTAGTTGATTTCCTTGTTGGTCACGCACGACAAGCCGGCTCATCCCAGACGGTCCCTGTAGCTCTAGACTCACGTCATACCAGGTATCTGCACTATATTGATAATTTCCATCAACACCGCCACTGCCATTATGGTTAGACAGGTTAAGTGTTCTGCCGCCCCCTAAACGTACATCAGCATATTGTGGCCCGAGCCCATAATCTCCTCGCCAATGTATAAGTGACGGGTTACCGCCTGCATTGGCCATATTTTGGTCAAATCGCCACCAAAACCGTGCATAGGCAGAATTAGTACGATCAAACGATTGGTGGTAGAAACTGCCTGCTTGTGTATCCCTTCCAACCGACAAGATTGAGAATCGAGCAGAATATTGACCACTAAATTTAACAGCGGAATCGAACGCTGGCAATACCCTGTTATCCGGCACAGAATAGCAAGGGCTTAAGTCATAAATACAATAGCCTGCCACTGGAATACCACCATAGTTCAACTTCGCGAATGTGTTGCTTCCATCTATTATTGTCCCATTCGAAACACCTTGTCCCCGCCCCTCAAATGTTTCATAGAGAATGTTTGCGTCAGAAGCTGGAGGAGGTGGCGTCGTTGGGTTTGGCGCAGCTGGTAATTCATAGTTTAACCGCACATACACTTCTGTATTCGTTGTTTGTGTCACAAGTGAATACTGCGCTGGTAAAGTTTGTGCTGTTTCTTCTATCTCTTTAACGAACCCAAGACCTGTTGCAACTGCACTGGATCCGAAACGCGTCAAAGACACTACGCCAACTGTCATGATCAACAGCGCAGCCATGCCACCGTACGCCTGTGTCTGGAACGCCGCTTGCTCCTGTGGTTGGACAAATGCATAGGTATCTGCCAGATTGTGTTGTCTCGTCATCTGGTAGAGCCGATATCGTTCAACACCTATCCGTATCAAGAAGAACAATCCAACCGTCAAAAATAATAACAGGCCAACGGTCAAGACAATATTTTCTTTAAACCAATTTGACGAAGAGGTCAAAGTGTCATTTTTTACTTGGACATTGCTTTTCAACACCTCTGTTTCACCGTTATTTTTTTGAATCGTTGCAGTGATTGTCGAAGGGCCATTTGTGTACTTTGACGTGTCAATTGTAGTGGCCGGTTTTGACGCTGGTACCGTTGCAACCGGTGTGTCGTTCACTGTATACGTCACTGTCGTCGCGTTTGTCGTCCGAGCTTTTGGTACCGTCGCGGTGATTATCCCTGTCGCTTGTTGCTTAGGTACACCAATAACTACTTCTTGTTTCTTTGGTGCCTCTGTCGGTTTCGGTGCTGCGTTGCTAATCGTGAAGCTTACCGAAGACCCTAAAGTTTTACCATCAGCAAGTTTAGCAACAGTACTGATTCTATACACACCATTGGTTAATGATTTGGTATCAAAAGTTGAACATCCACTTCCTGAAGACACCATACAATACGGTGCCGTCGAATCTTTACTATAAGGTTTGTCATTCACATAAAATTCAACTTCACTCACGGAACCGTTCACTGACGCCTCAACTGTTATGTCCCCAGATACCACATCAGCGTTTCGTAACCCGCTCAGTACGACTGTTGATGCAGGTGTCGGAGCAGGAGTTGTTGGTACCGTTGGTGGAGTAGCCGGAGGGTTCGTTGGTGGTGTCGGCGTTGGCACTGCGGGAGGTACTGGAGAACCAGCAATAGTAAAGTTAATCGTTTTCACTACCTCTGTGTTTTCATTTGTCACACCGCGAACAGTTAACACATGTGCGCCGTTCGACAATCCGTTACTAACAAAATCATACGCCGTGCAGTCTGTTGGGCCCGCTTGCAAACAATAAGGTGCGCTATTTTGCGTACTAACCACTTCTCCGTCTATCGCAAATTCAATCATCGCATCAGGTATGGTTCCAGCTACCACGGCACGCACATTTCGTGGCTCGGAAACTGTTTCGTTGTTTTGAATACCTTCTATACTGAAATCGAGTGTTTCAATCAAGCAGTTGCTCCCATCGCCAGTCGGCGTGCACGACAAATCATTCGTCACCAACACTTTGTCCATGAGCACTGACCCGCCAACGACAGAAAAATTAAAGAAGTTGAGGTCAGCTGGAAGTTGCTCATTTATAGTTCCATTCTTGCCGCTCACCCATTCCCACTCAGCTCCAGATGGCAGCTTGAGTTCTTGACAGGTACCTTCGTTCACCTGCACATACGGCTTGGCGGTTGCTGTTTCTTTTTTAGCCAACACCCAGACGGCATGCTCTGCGCTAACTTGCACCTGTTCACTCAAAACAAGTTGTGGGTATTCAGCACATGTCGTACCTTGCGCTCGTGCCACTAGTTGTCCGATGCTCGCAAAAGAACCAAAAACAATCACTGCTAATACTAAAAACGTAGGAAACTTTTTAAGAGTAATCACGCGCCCTCCAGAACTTCTATGATAGAAAAATTATTTCATAGTTACTTATCATAAGCAATATATACTTATATTATTTTTATTATTGCTTTGTACACAAATCTACTAACGAAGATTTATTTCTAGTTATATGGTGTTGTTTTCTTTTTATACAAGGCACACGTGAGCGGTACCAGTACATGTCGTTATTTTGTAGCTAGATCCTGCAGATAACATGTCAAAATACTGTTCGTCCACCCAAATCCGCTTTGGG
Source organism: uncultured Candidatus Saccharibacteria bacterium (assembly GCA_964400855.1). GTDB lineage: Bacteria > Patescibacteriota > Saccharimonadia > Saccharimonadales > SZUA-47 > JAGQMY01. The sequence continues at coordinate 1,708 of CAYNWE010000001.1, read as the reverse complement.
ATGGGTACACCCCTTGCATTGGCGGTTTTAGCGGACTAACCACGTTGTACTTCTCAATAAATTCACCATGTAGGGCGTACCAGTCAAGGTTTGTTTTAACCCATTTTCGCTTTATTCTGTCTGCTTCTTCGTAGTAGCCATAGTTCTTCAGCCCTTCAATCACTATGTAATGTAGCGGTGCCCAACCATTTGGGTACGCCCACTGTGCATTAAGTGACCCAAAAATAATACTCATGTCTACGAGTGGCCGAAGCGTCGTTGTAAGTCCACCAGCCTTCTCAAACTTTGCGAGGTTATCTACCAGACGTTTTGCTTGCTCGTCAGTAGCAAGACGTGCCCACAATGGGTAAAATCCTGCCAAAGACCATACATCACCTAGCTGTTTCTTTTGGTAGTTGTAGTCAAAATAGAAGCCACGGATCTTACCCCACATGAGCTTATTCATTTGTTCTTTTCTGGTATCAGCTATGTTTTGCCACTTATGTGCCTCATCCACGTTGCCAAGTAGCGCTTCATACCTTGCAAAATCAGTCTCGTACTTATACAAAAGCGAATTTAGATCAACTGGTAAAAAGTCCAAACATTTTCGCTCAAACCGTGGTGTCATATCCCAGCCACTTTCTGCTTCAGCAAGGTCGTGCAGCATATTAACGTCATAGTAACGGCTTAAGTTCTTGTAGACGTTATGCCACGCTGGGTGCTCGGTACTCATCCAAACGGTGGTGTATTCGTCTATAGCAGTAGACATTCGTTCTTTAAGCCAATGCACATCTTTGTTGTGCGTATCGTAGACATGAAATATATAACTGGTCAGTATCGGTGGCTGCGATCGACTCGTCATATACATTCGAGACGCATTCGGTATAAGTGAAAATCGTTTGTATAGATATATCAAGTTATCTAACATACCTTCCACTAGCCCGTGATATTCAGGGTCGTTTAATCCCAACGCCATAAAATAACTATCCCAGTAGTAGAGCTCTTCAAAATGAAATCCGACCGTAGATCGAGCAGCCGGCACAACATAATCATGAGGCAACCCTACAAGCGTGCCCCTATCTACCGGCGAGCTTCTTCGTAGCGTCTTCCAATAGTCGCGAATATACTTTTGAGCCTCGTCAATCTGTTGTTGCGGGATATGGATTGTCTTTGGCTTAATAAGCGGAAGTTTCGGCATACCCCCACCGTAGCAATCATGAACAGATTTTACAATCTACTTAATTACTGCGCAGTTGTCCATTGTCGTATCTTCACTGCAAAAGATTCAGGGATATCCTGTAGTGCAGCTTCATCAAACTGATTCGTTTCACGACCGGCGCCCCACTTTTTATATATGAGCGCTCGAACGGCAAGCAGCACCGCTTTATTCTCTGTTCGATACGCCTCGTCAAGCAGACCGCCCCCACCCATTGCTGCTCCAGGTCCCTGCCAGTCAGTTATCTTTTGCACTGCTGCTTCAGCGGTATCAAAATCTTCTTGCAGTAATGCAGCTGGCGGTATCATATGTACAAAATAATCCATGCGAAGGCGCTCCATGTGTTTGTCTTCAATATCTGAGCTTTCAGGATCGGGCACTAATTCGCATGCAAGGTCCAACGCATATTTTGGTCCACCTTCGCGCTGACACCACGCTGAAACCAGATAGCCCAAAGATTTCTGAGCACCAGTTTGTTTAATGACCGAAAAGTCTGCCTTTTCTCTAATATAG